>NZ_BTFW01000001.1:2335000-2527500 GCF_033242265.1 Novosphingobium sp. IK01
AGCGCGCATCCTCGCGCGTGAGGCGTTCGAGCAAGGAGCCCGCAGCCGCCTCGCGCGCCTTGCGCGCACGCAGCTTGCGCCACCAGCCCAGCCCCTCGACCACCGGATGCCACGGGCGGTGGTTGCTCCAGCCCGGATAGCGCCAGCGGGTGAGCACGTCGGCGGCGTTGTAGGCAAGGCCTTCGAGCGCGCGGCGGCGGAACGAGGAGGGCACTTGCGCATGGGGCGGCACCCGGGGCAGCGCGGCGGCGGTCTGCCGGAACCATTCCGGATCGCGCGGCAGCGACGAGTGGCCATTGACCCCGCCCAGTTCGAGCGTCACCCAGTCGGGGCGGATATAGCCTTCATCGAAGACATGGACCGGCACGCCAGCCTCGCGGCACAGGCGAATCGCGGGCGCATGATGATCGCGGCAATCGCCGAACAGCACCACGTCGGTGATCCCCTTCTCGGCGAGCAGGCGCGCGAAGAAGGCGGGCCACTGCGCCAGCGTGCCGCGATACTCGATCCCGCCCGGCAGGCGCCAGAACGCGCGGTCCCCCCCGTTGAAGTTGACCTTGTAGACCTTGTGCCCGTCGTTCAGCAGTTCCTGCCCCAGACGGCGGAACAACGGCCCCATCAGGCCTTGCAGAAGCAGAACGGTGCGTGGGCCGGAAAGGATGGCGGGTTGGCCAGCAAGCTGGGGGGACGGTTCGGACATCGACAAAGAAAGGCGCGCTCCCACGCGTTGGACGGTGTTTCAGGGCGTTAGTCGGGCAGGCCCGCACGGGCAAGAGCGCTGCGAGATGACAAGCACGAGCCGCCCCGTTATTGAGCCGGGCACTATCGGACCAGGCCCCCCTGCCCACAAGCCCCGCCCACAAACCCTGCCCACAGACAAGGCTGCAACGTCACGGTGACTTTCAACGGATCGACAGGAACGGCCACCCTGCTGGGCGCATGGGCAGGGGTCTGGCTGATCGACGCGCTGATCCGTCCGCGCGCGCGCCGTTTTCCGATGCTGCCCATGGTGCGCCGCCTGCCCATGCTGCGTAGCCTGCCCGGACTGGCGCTGCTCGCCGCGATGGCCAGCGCGCTCTATGGCGGGTTTCTCGCGCTGACCGGCAATGGCGCAGTAGCCATGGCCCTGACGCTGGCCTTGCAGGGCCTGTTCGCGGTCGCTTCCAATGCCAAGCATGCGATGCTGGGCGAACCGCTGCTGTTCTCCGATCTGGCACTGGTGGGCGCGCTGTTCCGCCATCCCCAGTTCTATCTGTCGGCGGTGCGGGTCTGGCAGCGGGTGGCGGTGGGGCTGGCCGCGCTGGTGCTGGTCGGGGCGATTGCCTGGCTGTCCCGTGCCGATCCTGCCGCCCATCTGGCAGGCCTGATCCTGCTGGCAGGCGGGCTCGCGGCGCTCAGGCTGGCGCGGGGGTGGAGCCGGTCGGCGGCCTGCTCCCTCGCGCGGGTGCCCGATGCGGCCGGGGATGTGCGCGCGCTGGGCCTGATCCCGACGATCCTGCTCTATTGGTGGCGCTGGCAGGACGAGGCCGATCCGGCCCCCTGCCCGCTTCCCCCGCGCGCGGCGCCCGCCACGCCGCCCGAGCTTGTCGTCGTGATCCAGTGCGAGAGCTTTGCCGATCCGCGCGACCTGTTCGGCGCCCGCGGAGAAGCCCTGCCCGCTCTCGAAGCCGCCCGCACGGCAGCCTTCCAGTGGGGCAACCTCGAAGTCAGCGGTTTTGGCGCCTATACCATGCGCACCGAATATGGCGTGCTGTTCGGGCGCGAGGAGGAAGCGCTCGGCTTTCGCCGCTACGACCCGTTCCTCACCGCGCTGGGCGAGGCCAGCTATGCCCTGCCCGCGCGGCTGCCCGGCTGGCACGCGCGGTTCGTCCACCCGCACGACATGCGCTTTTACGGGCGCGACGCGATCATGCCCGCAGGCGGCTTTGCCGAACTGGTCGGCGAAGAGCACTTCGCGCCGCCGGGGCCCGGCGAAGGCCGTTACGTGACCGATGCGGCGATGACCGAAGTGATCCTCGATCTGGCCGCCCGCACGCCCGGCCCCGATCTGCTGCCCGGCCTGCTGTATGCCGTCACCATCGAGAACCACGGTCCCTGGGCACCCGATGCCCGTGGCGGGGGCAAGCCCGATCTGGTCGAAGGCTACATGCGGCTGGTCCGCCATGGCGACGCGATGCTGGCCGCCTTGCGCGAGGGGCTGGCCGCACTGCGCCGTCCGGCCTTGCTGGTCTTCTTCGGCGACCATCGCCCGAGCATTCCGGGCGCGAGTGTGCCCCCGCCCGAAGGGGCGCAAGGCCGCCGCCACACGCCCTACGTCATGCTGCGGATCGGCGCCGACGGGCAGACCATCACGGGCGAAAACCGCCGGGTGGACCTGAGCCCGGCGGGGCTGCACCATGCCGTGCTCGATGCCGTGCTGGGGCCAGTACCGGGACCAGCGCCGGGACCAGCGCCGGAGCCCGCCCCCGGCATGGAATAAAGCCCTTCGGGCGCGGCCTGCCTCTTGCGTCCACTTTGACACAATCGGCTACATGCTTGCAGCGGGCGATTATTTTCCGGACACGGGATCGAAACATCGCCACGGGATTTTCCCCATGAGTCTCTCCTCGCTTCGGCAAGGATGACCCGGCACACTTGACACACTCTCGGCACATACGCGGCACAGGGCTTATTCATGCAGGGTTCGGGTCTCATGGGGCACATTTCATCGCGCCTGTTCAAACGGGCCTTTCTGTCAGGGTCTTTTCGGCTTGACAGGAATGGCTCACTCCTGTCCGAAGTGATGCCAATGCAACAACCGGTTTCCGATACGCAACGCATCAGGCTGTTCAAAAATGAACTCCTGGAAAAGCTTACCTTGCTCTCCCCGCGTGTCTTCGCGGCGGTTTGGGGTGTTCTTTTGCCGCTGATCGCGTGGACGGGATGGACTTACACCGGCGCCCCCGTCCTGCACGGGGGACAGGAAATGATCCACTTCGGATGGACCGTCCTGGGCTCCGTCGTGCTGGGCCTGGCCTTCTGGACGCTGTTCGAATATGCGATGCACCGTTTCCTGTTCCACTGGGAAACGAACATTCCGCCGGCCCGGTGGCTCGTCTACCTGATGCACGGCAACCACCATGAAAGCCCCAACGACCCCTTGCGCGGGCTGATGCCGTTTTCGGTGAGCCTGCCGGTGGGCGGGCTGATCTGGCTGGCCTGCGTGGCGACGATGGGGCCGATGGGCACCTGGCCGTTCCTGGGCTTCATGATGGGCTACGTGATGTACGACAGCCTGCATTTCGCCTGCCATCAATGGCCGATGCGCGGGCCTGTGGGGCTGATGTTCAAGCGCCACCACATGCGCCACCACCACATCAACGAACACGCCAACTATGCGATCTCGGCGCTGTTCTGGGACCGCGTGTTCGCCACGCGGATCGTTTCGCTCAAGCAGGAAGAAACGAAAGAGTAGGCACGTGAGCTGGCAGAAGACGGTCAATGCGCGGGGCTGGAAAGTCCCCTTCATCAACAAGTCGCTGTTCCAGATCGGCAAGGAACTGCGCCCGAAGATCGATGCGGTGATCATGCGCAATTCGCTGATCCCCGATGCGGCGGTGCAGGACAAGGCCTTCTTCCCCTGGATCGCCGAGCTTGAGCGCCACTGGGAAGCCATCCGCGACGAGGCGCTGGCGCTGCAACCGGGCCGGGACATCCCCTCGCTGGGCGATATCTCGTTCGACCATGGCCGCATCGCCGCCGACCGCCGCTGGCGCACATTTTTCCTCAAGGGCTATGGCTATCGCATGGCGGGCAACGCCGCCCGCGCGCCGATCACCGCCGCGCTGATCGAGAAAGTCCCCGGCCTCGTCACTGCCAATTTCTCGGTCATGGAAGCCGGCGGCCACATCCCGCGCCACTGGGGCATGACCAAGGGCATGCTGACCTATCACCTCGCCCTGCGCGCGCCGCGCGACACCGAAAAGGCGCGCATGCACCTCGAGGAAGGCGAGACTCTTCACGTCCTCCACTGGGAAGACGGCAAATCGTTCCTGTTCGACGACATGTTCAACCACGAAGTCTGGAACGAGAGCGAGGACGACCGGTACATCCTGCTCATCCAGATCAAGCGCCCGTGCCGCTTCATGGGCAACCTGATCCAGACGATCTTTCTGGGCGCGGTGCGCCATTCGCGCTTCGTGACCGACATCCGCAAGGCGATCGACCGCGAAGCCAAAGTCCGCGAAGCCAAGGTCCGCGAATCTGGGGCCCGCAAGGCCGGAACCCCGCAACCGACCTGAGAGCCCTCCCCATCGGCTCAGGCCTTGCGCATATCCTCGATAGCCCCGGCAACGATGGCGATGTGCTCGGCCCAGCTCGGGTTGTGCCAGCCCGGCAGGCGGGCCAGTTGCGCCCGATGGAGCGGCCCGCGCGTGGCATGGTCGAGGATCGCCGCGCGCCAGCCCGGCCCGTCAAGCGGGTCGAGATAGTCGGGCACGTCCTCGCCCACCTCGCGCAAGGCGGGCAGGTCGCTCGACAGGACGGGGGTTCCCACCGACAGCGCCTCGGCCACGGGCATGCCATAGCCTTCGGCGAACGAGGGCATCAGCAGCGCGCGTGCCCCGCGCAGCAGCGCCGAAAGACGCGCATCGGGGCAGCCGTTCAGCTCCTCGACATGGCCGACCAGCGCCGGGCAGCGTTCGAGCATGTCGACGATCTGCTCGTTCTCCCAGCCCCGCCGCCCGATCACGACCAGACGCGGAACCTCGTGCGCGGGCAAAGTCTCGGCCAGATGGCGCCAGAGATGGAGCAGCAGCAGGTGGTTCTTGCGCGGCTCGATCGTGCCCAGGCAGACGAAATAGGGGCGCCCGTCCGCGCCCGGTTCGGGCTCGGCCGGGGGCAGTTCCTCGGTGCCGAGCAGGGCGACATGAACCGGCGTTCCCGGCGTCAGCCAGGGCGCCAGCGCCCGGCCCGTCGCCGCCGAATTGACGATGGCGCCCCCCCCGCTTGCCTCGCAGGCCGATGCCACGGCCTCCATCCGCAACCGGTGGAGCGCCGCACCCGAAGGCCGCGCATATTCGGGAAATTCGATGGGGATCAGATCGTGGACGAGGCACAGGAACCGCGCGTTTTCGCGCGCAAGGATGCGGCGGACGAGCGCCCCCTTGGTCAGGTGATGGGGCGAGGCCTGAACATAGATGGCAGACCCGTTCCCGATCCCCTCCCCAATCCCCTTGCGCGTGGGCCAGAGCGCCAGCAGTTGCGGCAGGACCGAGAGCAGCGAGCGCCGCGCAGGCGCATCCTCGTGGCTGGCCCAGCGGCGTTCCAGTTCGTCGAGATAGGCCAGCGCCGCCGCGCGCGGCACCCGGCCATAGCCGCCCAGCGGATGGACCGCAACAAAGGCCAGAGCGTCGCCATAGCGGGCCAGCAGCCCGCGCGCATAGGCCATTTCGACCCGGTCCACCCCCGAAGGCGTGGCATGGCGAATCCGCGAGATCAGGCGGGAGATATCGAGAATGACGGTCATCGGAACAGTTTCATCAGCTTGCCCTGCCAGCGGCGCAGCGGCGCCACCCAGGCAAGGCGGTTGATCGAGGCGGCATCGCTGCGCGCGCCGACCATGCGCGCAATCAGCACTTCGGGCGGGCAGGGAAGGCCCGTCACCGGGTCGAGATAGCGCGGATAGCAGATCAGCACCCCGGCCACGAGCGCATCGAGGCAAAGCATGCGCCCCCGCCGCGCAGGCACCGGGCCAAGGTCGCGCGTGAGGCCCCACCCTGCGTAGAACGGGGTGCCATGGCAGACCACCTCGCGCCCGCGCATCAGCGCCTCGAACCCGGTCAGCGAGGTGAGCACATGCACCGCATCGACCGCATCGAGCAGCGGCGCCATGCCCCCGCCGCGCACGATCCGGTCGGCATGGGCGAGGATCGCCGCATCGGGAACTTTGCCCTTGCGGTGCCCGGCATCGACATCGGGATGGGGCCGGAACCAGATTTCCGCCTCGGGTTCGAGCGCGCGGGCACGACGCACCAGTTCGAGGTTCGAGGTCAGCCCCCCGCCCCCGGCGCGCACCGACATGTCGTCTTCCACCTGCCCCGGCACCAGCACGAGCCGCTTGCCCGCCCTGCGCTCAGGCACGGTGGCCCCGGTATCGGCGGCATATTTGCTGATTCCCGCCGCCACGATGGCCGCGCGCAAGGCCGCCGCCCGCGCCAGCAGGCTTGCGGGCATGTCCCCATGGGCGAGCAGCGTTTCCAGATCGCTGGCCCCGCGCGGATCGAAATGGATGCCGCTGGCATCGACCACGACCGAAGAGGGCGGCACGAGATCGACCCCGAGCCCGACCGAGCGGACAAACCCGTCCTCCACGCGCACGAGCGGCACCCCCGCTGCGTCGGCTTCCGCAATCAATTGTGGCGACACCCGCGAGGGCCAGACCGCAAGGCTTCCCCCCGCCTTGCGCGCGATGGCCAAGGCGCGTGCGGGCCGCCGCGCAAAGGCCAAAGGCCGCCCCGGATGCCAGAGAAACCGCGCGATTTCGGGCCGCTTCCACCAGGCCATGCCACAAGCCACGGCAATCGACCGATTCGCATCGAGCGTCGTGCGCCAGAGACCCAGCAGGGCAATCGTTTGCAAAAGCCCCGCCTGCTCGCCGGTAAACGGATCGCGCCACGTCGCCCGCCCCAGCGCCCCGGCCACCCGCGCATCGAGCGCCGCCCCGTCTTCGCCGGGCAGGCCGAACCGTCCGGGAGAGAGAACCTCCACCAGCACCCCCGCCACCCGCGCAAGGGCCACCCATTCATCGTCGCCATGCGCCCGCAACAGCCCCGCGCCGGGCAGGGCCGACCAGGGATCAACATCCCCCAGCCACTGCCCGTCGACGCAGACCCGCTCGCCCGTCTTCCCCCGCTCGACCCGCTCGGGCGCTCGCGCCAGCCCTGCCGGATCGGTCCAGAACCGCCCGCCGATGCGCGCCTCGCGGATCGCCGCGAAAACCGCCTCGGGCGCCAAAGCCTCGCCTGACACAGGCCCTTGTGGCCCGTTCACCCCGGCATCCGCCCAGGGAAACGGCGGCGCGCGCAACAAGGGCTCGAACGCCGCCATCAGGGCCGCTCCCCCCAGCAGGCCAGCCGCAAGCCACCCGGTTCCGGCACGATCACGCCAAACCCGCCCGTCGGCAGCTTCATCCCCGCCTGCGCCTCCAGACCCGCCGCGAGCAGTGCAAACCGCGCCGCACCATTGCTGGTCACCAGCAAAACCGGCCCGTCGTCCCCGCGAGGCTCCTCGAACAGCGCCCGCCACCCGGCCAACCGCGCGGGCGCATCGACCTCCCACCCGGACGGGGGCAGCCCCCGCTCGTCCCAGTCGGCCAGCGCCTGCGCGCCGATCCGGGCCAGCACGGCCTCCTCGGTGGCGTTCTCGTCGGGTCCGTGGTCGATCTCGCGCAGCCAGTCGCAAGGCTGGGCCGCGGGCGTTCCGGGCAGGTGATCGGCAATCGCCTGCGCCGTCTCGCGCGTGCGCCGCAAGGGCGAGACGAGAACCCGCGCAAAGGCCCAGCCCCGCGCGGCAAAATGCGCGCCCAGCGCCGCGCCCTGCGCGCGCCCTTTGGCGGTCAGCGGAAGATCGGTGCGTGCACCGATCCGGCGCGGCGGCTCGCCGCTTTCAAAGGTATTGCCATGGCGCACGATCACAAACATCGGCCCAGCGCCTATCAGGCCGGGAACGGATCGCCTAGCCGGGCAATGGTCGCTTCGGCCAGCGCGAGATCGGCGGGGGTATCGATCCCGCTCATCGCGTGGCTCGGCGGATCGATGGGCAGCGTGGCAATTGCGCGCCCGGCCTCAAGAAAGCGCAACTGTTCAAGCCCTTCGAGCGCCTCATACCGGCCCATCGGCGCAGCGCCGAACCATTCGAGCGCCTCCATCCGATAGCCATAGAGCCCCAGATGCTGCCATACCGGCGAAAGCGGCGCGGCCTTGCGCAAGGCGTCCTCGTCGCGCAGCGCGGGCACGATCACCTTGGAAAACCACAGCGCCCGGCCATCTTCCGCGCGCAGGCAGGTCGTCCCGCTGAACGGCGCGGCCTGCTTGTGCGCACGCAAGGCATCGAGCCTTGCCCAGTCGAGCGGATAGACCGGGGTCGCCACATCGGCCTGCCCTTCGCGCAAGACCGCGATCAGCCCGGCCACCACCGCAGGCGGCACGAACGGCGCATCGCCCTGAAGGTTGATGACCAGCCCCGGCCTCTCCGCCTGCGCCAGCGCCGCCGCACAAGCCCGCGACGAGCCCGAATTGCAGTTTTCGGGCGTCATCACCGCCTGCACGCCGATGGCCTGCGCATGATCGGCGATCCTTGCGTCGTCGGTCGCCACGACCACCGCGCAGTTTCCCGCCTGAGCGGCCGCCACCCGCGCCACGGCCACGACCCGTTCGAGCAAGCTGCGCCCGGCAATTGGCAGCAGTGGCTTGCCCGGCAGCCGGGTCGAGCCATAGCGCGCGGGAACAACGATCAGGTCAGGGGGCATGGGCAGATCAGGGGGCATGGGTATGGACCTATGGAAGAACAAGGATACCGCAGGGGCCATCGCCCCTGCACCCCATTAGCTTTGGACAGGGCAGTGCCTCTGGCCAGGCCGGGCATGACAGCCTGTCTTTCAGACCACTCCGGCGCGCACGATGTCGTGCATGTGGACGATACCTGCCAGTTTGCCATCCTGTTCGACGAACAGCACAGAGACCGCGTTTTCGTTGAGCACCCGCAAGGCATCGGAGGCGAGCGTTTCAGGCTCGACCGTGATCGGGTTGGACGACATATGCGCGCCAACCGCATCGTTGAGGTCGTGCACCGCGATGCAGCGGCGCAAATCGCCATCGGTAAAGGCGCCCAGCAGGCGATCCTCCCCATCGACGACAGCCGTGCAGCCATAGCGCTTGCGGCTCATCTCCAGCGTCGCCGCGCTGAGCGAGGACGTGGCCTCCACCCGCGGGATCGCCTCGCCCAGCCCCATGATTTCGCCCACGGTGGTCAATTGCGCGCCCAGCTTGCCACCGGGATGGAACACCCGGAAGTCCGAAGGCGAAAACCCGCGGGCCTCGATCAGCGCAACCGCGAGCGCATCGCCCAGCACCAGTTGCAGCGTCGTCGACGATGTGGGCGCCAGTTCGTTCGGACAAGCCTCGCGCACAGGGGGCATCGACAGGCAGATATCCGCCGCGCGGCCCGCCGTGCTGTCAGGGTGCGAAGTGGCGACAATCAGCGTCACGCCATAGTGATTGCAGTAGTGGAGGATGTCCCCCAGTTCAGCCGTCTCGCCCGACCAGGTGATCGCCAGCACGACATCCTGCTTGGTAATCACACCCAGGTCGCCATGGCTGGCCTCGCCAGGATGGAGATAGAGCGCCGAAGTGCCCGTCGAACGCATCGTCGCGGCGATCTTGCGCGCGATATGCCCGCTCTTGCCCATGCCGGTCACGATCACGCGCCCGCGCGTATTGGCCAGAGCCTCGATCGCGCGATCAACCTCGCGCCCAAGGTCCGTCGTCTCGAGCGAAAGCCGCAGCGCCGCCAGGGCATCGAGTTCAATATCAAGGGTCTTGAGCGCCGACAGGGAATGCCGCGTCCGGGGGGAAACGCTTTTCATTCAGGCTCCACTGTTATCCCATGCAAAAACTTGCAAGACAATTTGCCGCCATCCCGGTGCGACCCGACCGCCGCCGCCTTCCCGAAACCGGGAAAAGACCGAAACCGGAAAAGGTTGCCACACGACCGCTTCACCGCCAAGAGAACCACGCCGGACCGATCTGCCCGAGCGATCAGCCGGACCGAACGGGTTCACCGCTTGTTACCCAAGCGTTGAACAATTCGCGATTGCCCATTTGGTTCCACGATCTCATCAGGTTTTTCCATGATCCTTTGCGGCCACACGACCACCCCCACGTCCCGGCTCTTCGCGATTGCCGGGCCCTGCGTCATCGAGAGCGAGGCCCTCACCCTCTCTGTTGCCGAAACCCTGGGACAGATCGCCCGCCGCCTTGGGATAACGCTGATCTTCAAAAGTTCCTTCGACAAGGCCAACCGCAGCTCGGACAAGTCGTTTCGCGGCCTTGGCATGGATGAAGGCCTGCGCATCCTCGAAAAGGTCCGCGCCGAAACGGGCCTGCCCGTGCTGACCGACGTGCACGAGGCCAGCCAGGCCGAAGCCGTCGCGCAAGTGGTCGATGTCCTCCAGACGCCCGCCTTCCTCGCCCGGCAGACCGATTTCATCGCCGCCGTTGCCGCCACGGGCAAGCCGGTGAACATCAAGAAGGCCCAGTTCATGGCCCCGGCCGACATGAAGCAGGTCGTCGCCAAGGCCCGCAACGCCGCGCAGGCCGCCGGCCACGATCCCGATGCCTTCCTGCTGTGCGAACGGGGCACCTCGTTCGGCTACAACACGCTGGTTTCCGACATGCGCGGCCTGGCGATCATGGCCGAGACCGGCTGCCCGGTGGTCTTCGACGCAACCCATTCCGTCCAGCAACCCGGCGGCCTTGGCGAACGCTCGGGCGGCCAGCGCGAATACGTCCCCCTGCTCGCCCGCGCCGCCGTCGCCGCGGGCGTCGCAGGCGTCTTCATGGAAACCCATCCCGACCCCGACCAGGCCCTGTCCGACGGCCCCAACGCCCTCCCCCTCGCCCAGTTCGAAGCCCTCTGGACCAAACTCCTGGCCATCGATGCTGCCGTTAAGAGCTGAGCAGCAACCCGATTTGATGACCGTACGAAACACTGGGACGCAAGTCGAACAGGTGTAGTGCGGGCTGGACGCTTATCGAGAGGATAGCTAGAAGCCCGCTGTGCTGCAGGTAGCCCACTTCGCAGCAGATCGTGGTACGACATATCATTTCAAAGCAAGGAATTATAAATTCCTACACCCTTGAGATGAAGCGAATCCGAAACCAGCAACACGGGCACTTAGAGCGTGACGAACAATGATCAATACCGTACTAGATAAGGTTAAATCCGGAGGCCCGATTTTCTGGATCACGGTACTGATCCCAACTTTCCTTTCAGCCTTGTACTTCGGCCTTTTTGCGTCAGATGTGTACATTTCAGAATCGGAATTCATCGTCCGCAGTCCAGACAAGCCTGCTCAATCCGGCTTGGGCATACTCCTCAAAAGCAGCGGCTTTGCCAATGCTGGCGATGAGATCTACGCTGCACAGAACTACCTGCTGTCCCGTGACGCCCTGCAAGCCCTCAACGTTCATGACGATTTTGCAAAATCATACGGGAATAATTCGGTTTCAGTGTTTGATCGCTACAACGCGGCCGGATTTTCTGGTACATTTGAAGATCTTTACAAATATTATAGCAAAAAAGTTGAGGTTGATCACGACAGCACGTCTTCTATCGTTACCCTGACTGTTCGCGCCTATACACCACGTGATGCCCGTCGGTTTAACGAACATCTTCTTGAAATGGCGGAGGAGACAGTCAACAAGTTGAATGAGCGCGGCCGTCAGGATTTAATCCGCTTTGCCCAAGCCGAGGTCAACGAAGCTCGCAAAAAATCTCAAGACGCCGCACTCGCATTGTCCAACTACCGCAACCAACAAGGCATTGTAGACCCCGAGAAGCAAGCCACCATTCAATTGCAGATGATCTCGAAATTACAAGATGATCTGATCGTGACACGCACACAACTACGTGAATTGCGCACATTTGCACCTGAAAACCCCCAAATTCCAGCTCTCGAAGCTCGCGCAAAGGGTATTGCAGCAGAGATCGATGAGGCCACAGGCCTCGTCGCCGGTGGACGCGGTTCGCTATCCACCCAAGCTGCACAGTATCAGCGCCTGCAACTCGACAACCAGTTTGCCGAACGCCAGTTGGCCAGCGCCATGACCTCACTGGAGGATGCTCGAAACGAAGCCCGCCGCAAGCAGGCCTATGTCGAACGGATCGTCGAGCCCAACGCTCCGGACTCCGCTCTCGAACCGCGCCGCCTGCGCGGAATCTTCACGACATTCGTGCTGGGTCTTGCCGCCTGGGGGATTCTGAGCATGCTGCTTGCCGGAATGTTGGAACACAAGGACTGAGGCGGAAGGACCCCGCGATGGCATCTACCATCCCTCGAACCTCGCTGGCCTCGCGCCTTGCCGCTTTGAACCGCAGTGCAGGCATCCAATGGCGGGTCATCCACGCACTACTCATGCGCGAGATACTGACCCGCTACGGACGCCACAATATCGGCTTCCTGTGGTTGTTCGTCGAACCAATGCTGTTCACAACCGGGGTGACAACAATCTGGTCGCTCACCAAGGCAGTCCATGGCTCTAACCTGCCGATCGTTGCCTTCGCGTTGACCGGCTATTCTGCGGTCCTCCTCTGGCGCAACATGCCATCGCGCTGCATCGGCGCAATCGAGCCAAATTTGTCGCTGATGTTTCACCGCAATGTGCGCGTGATCGACATCTTCCTGGCGCGCCTGATCCTCGAAGCAGGCGGAGCGACTATCTCGTTTGTTACACTAAGCATTTTCTACATCTATATTGGATGGCTAGAACCACCCCAGAATATGCTCACCATCGTCGAAGGCTGGCTTCTGATCGCATGGTTCGGATCAAGTCTGGCCATCTTCCTGGGGGCCCTTGCTGAAAAAACCGAGTTGGTCGACAAGATCTGGCACCCTATGTCCTATCTTGCCTTCCCGCTCTCAGGAGCAGGCTTCATGGTTGATGCCCTGCCTGCTGCGGCTCAAAAATACATTTTATTCGTCCCGATGGTCAACGGCGTAGAACTGGTCCGCGAAGGGTACTTCGGCACCCAAGTTCATGCCCGCTACGATCTCCCTTACATGGTGGGATGCTGCGTTTTCTTTACCATTCTGGCCCTGGCACAAGTCGCGGTCGCCAATCGCGAGATTACACCGGAATGATACGCCTAGACCACGTCAACAAAACCTACCCCACCCGCGATGGAAGTCGGGTAATCCTCAACGACATCTCTTTCGAACTCGGCAGAGGGGAAAAACTGGGCATCCTGGGTCGTAACGGCGCAGGCAAGTCCACCTTGGTGCGCCTGGTGAGCGGGGCCGAACGACCGACATCCGGTGAGATCAACCGCATGATGTCAGTCTCGTGGCCCCTAGCATTTGGCGGAGCGTTTCAGAACACCCTGACAGGTCTTGATAATGTGCGCTTCATAAGCCGCATCTACCGCCAGCATGCCAAGGACAATATCGACTTCGTTTACGAATTTACAGAACTGGGCGCATACTTGCGCGAACCGGTTCGGAATTACTCGTCAGGCATGCGCGCACGTTTGGCATTCGCTATATCTATGATTATCGAATTCGATTGCTATCTTATCGATGAAATCACTGCTGTTGGCGATGCGAAATTCTACGAAAAATGCGAAATTGAATTATTCGAAAGACGCCGTGACCGTGCAATGCTTATTATCTCTCATGATCTAGACTATGTACGCAAACACTGCCAGCGCTTTGCCGTCCTCAACGATGGAAATCTCGTATTCTATCCTGATTTCGACCAAGCCCATGAAGCCCATTTGCACAATCTTCACATCGGTGAAGGCTGAATAGACCGCCCCACGCCCTTAGCCCACGCCTTCCTTCGCTCCTTTTCGGCCAGCACCCCATGCGGACATTTTTTGAACTTCTTCCTCATCGGATCGCTCGAGCATTGCATTCTCGAACTTGGAGCATAGTACGCACCCGCTTAGGGCGCATATCAAGTGCACAACGAAGGCAAGCTGGCGAGAAGGCCCCTTCTCAGCGCCCTCGCCTCTACATCGATCTCGCCGTAATCAGTCAAAACGATGCCGGAACCGGCATCCAACGCGTCGTGCGAGCGCTTGCGCTTGCATTGCTTGAAGCACCGGGGCGGTGGGACGTCCGCATCGTTTCGGCCCGGCGCAAGCGCAGCTATCATCACATCGCCTGGCCGATGCCCGATCCGACGATTGCCCCCCAAGACATGCGCGCGCGGCCTGGCGATGTATTCCTTGGTCTTGACTATTCCCTTGATGCCATACGGCGGCATCGGCGCCAGTTGGCCCGCTTCCGGCGTGATGGGGGAAGATTGTGGTTTCTGGTTCACGATCTTCTGCCGCTAAACCGACCCGAATGGTTCTCACAAAACACTATCCTGCGTTATCGCGCCTGGATAGCGATCCTTTCACGCGTGGCCGACGGGTTCCTGTGCAATTCACGCCAGACTGACGACGATCTGCGCGAGGCCCTGACCCGCTTCCACGGCCTGTCGACAGGCTATCGCACTCAAATTCTGCCCATGGGCTATGTCCTTGCCGATGGGGGCGGCACGAACGATACCACGCGCCCGACACATGCCCGTTTCGACATGAGCACTCCCTTTGCTCTGATGGTGGGCACACTGGAGCCACGCAAAGGCCATGAGGATGTGCTGCACGCCTATGACGTCCTCTGGCGGGAAGGACATTCTGGCCGCCTCGTTCTGGTAGGGCGCTTGGGCTGGCAGGTAGATGCCCTGCGCGAAGAAATCCTCAACCACCCTGAGTATGGCCGTAAACTGTTCTGGTTCAACGACGTTGATGACCCTGAACTGGTGCAAATCTACGATGCCTGCACCGGCATGATCATCGCGTCTCATGCGGAAGGTTTCGGCCTGCCACTTATAGAGGCCCTCGGCCGTGGCAAGCCGGTTCTGGCACGTGATCTTCCCATCTTTCGCATCCACGAAGGCAATGGAATCCGTTTCTTCCCTGCCTCCGCCACTCCCGAAGCACTTGCTGTCGCAGTGCGTCATTGGATCGATGAAGCCCAAGCCGGACTCATTGCCGTGTCACGGCCTGAAAGTGACTGGGGAGACGCTGCACGCTTGTTGCTCCAAGCCCTTGAGCCTTGCGCAGCATGAGCAAGGCTGCGGGATCTATGCCTGCTCGCACTGGCCCAAGACGAATCCTGATCTGTACCAATGCCTACCCCCCCAATTTCGTCGGCGGGGCTGAGTTGATGGCGCACGAGCAAGCACTGGCCCTCACCCGCCTGGGCTATGTGGTTCATGTTTTTGCAGGCGACCCGGATGCCCCGCGTGAACGGTATTCCCGCCATGACGATGTCTACGAAGGCATTCGCATCCACCGAATTGCGCTCACCCCTGAAGACTACAGTCCCGAATATCTCAATTTTCTACACCCTGCCGTCGAAGCCCATTTTTGCTCGATTCTCACCGATTTCGAACCCGATATCGTACATTGCCACAACCTCATGGGCCTGTCGGCCAAACTTCCGCTTTTCGCCCGGCAGCAAGGAGCTGGCATAGTATGCACGTTGCATGATTTCTGGGGTTTCTGTCTGCGCAATACAGCAATGCGCAGCAATGCAAGTGCTTGCACGAACATCGCCGAATGCCAAATCTGCCTACCGCGTATCCACGATGGCTCCAAACGCAGCATTCCGATGAAAGCCCGGAAGGATTTCCTAGCCTTAGCTCTGGCCCAAATCGACTGTTTCATCGCCCCGAGCCATTTTGTCGCACGTCGCTACAGTGAAGCCGGATTTCCCAAAGAGCGCATCACCGTAATCCGAAACGGGATTGCCGTTAATCGCTTCAGCCACCCTCGCATGGCACCCTCGACGCACTCCGCGCACGCCTTACGCATCACGTTTGCCGGCCACTTCGGCGCCCACAAAGGCGTGGCTACCCTGATCGAGGCCCTCGCCCTGACATCGAACACAGTCCTGCAACTGGTGGGCACAGGCCCAGAGCAAAAAGTCTATGCCGAACGGATCACCACGCTAGGGCTGGAAAATCGAGTTCAGTTTCTTGGTAAAGTTGCCCCCGCAGACATGCCTGGCATTTATGCCTGCAGCGATCTGGTCATACTTCCTTCCATATGGCCTGAGAACCAACCCGTGTGTCTTATGGAAGCGATGGCAGCCGGGGTGCCGGTGGTTGCTTCGCGCCTGGGCGGCATTCCCGAACTGATTGAGCATGGTGTCAATGGCCTACTGTTTTCAGCAGGCGATGCGCATGACCTTGCGAAACAGATCACTCGGATGGCCCTGGAACCAGCCTTCCGGCAAGCCGCTGGCAAGGCCGGAAAACAGCGTGTAGCCATGCACGACCATGACCGACAGGCCTTGCTCCTCACGGCCATCTATGATCGCATCTCCGCACCGCTGCACCTTGACCAGAACAACGAAGGACGGCGCGACATCGCCATTGAGCGTGACATTTACTTCATCACCGGCTCCAAGCGTCGCCACAATGCTTCATCCCGAGCCTCCACCACCAAAATTCTTGCCTCCCCAGCCAACAATGAGCGCTATTGCATCCCTGCCTCATGGCTTGCCGGATGCATTGTCGCGGTACGCGGCATCGTACCGACCGGCAGATTTGGAAACGTATTGGCGATGGTCAAACCTGATCCAAGCCTGCGGCTCCCACATTGGCTAACCCGCTTTCTGGTCCGCCGCCGCCCGAGCGGGCAAGCCCCGCCATCAGGGACGTTTTCTTGATCTGCCCTCCCCGTTGCGGCATAGCCGTCCCCGATTGTGTTGACACCCGTTTCCCGCCTTATGTAGTTAGCTGAAACTATCATGAAAAACGTGTTATTCCGGTCTCGAATGACAGGCGCCGCCTGCATTGCCATGACGCTTTCGGCTTGCGCCGCCATGCCAGCCAGCGGTCCGAGTTCCCGCATCATCAAAAACGAGATGTCAGACAAGGCCAAGGCAGCAGGCTCGATCATCGAAGTTGTCGATGTCACTGGCCCGGTGACCCGGCAAATTCTGGCTGCGGATCACCCTGCTCTGTTTTCTCGTGACTTGGGCGAAGGACATGCCATCGGCTCTTCGATAGGCAAAGGCGACGTACTCGATATTGCCATCTGGGAGGCCCCTCCTGCCGCCCTGTTCGGCTCGGCAGGCGGGGATCCACGACTGACATCGTCTGGTTCGACCGCGCGTGGCACCACTATGCCCGAACAGATGGTCGACAGCGATGGCCGGATCACGGTACCCTTTGCTGGCCGAATTCTGGCTGCCGGACATACCCCGCAAGAAATTTCACATGACATTGCTACGCGCTTGATGGGGAAGGCACACCAACCCCAGGTCATCGTTCGCTTAGTACGCAATGCAGCAGCCACCGTAACGGTCGTTGGTGATGTTCCGGCCAGCACGCGCTTTCCTCTAACCGCGAAGGGTGAACGCGTACTCGATGCTCTGGCTGGCGCTGGCGGGGTTCGTCAACCTGTAAACAAAGTCACCATCCAGATCACGCGCGGCCAATCTACTTCATCAATGCCCCTCGAAACAGTGATCCGCGCCCCTCGCCAGAACGTGATCCTGCAACCCGATGACGTGATGACAGTGCTATTCCAGCCCTTCAGTTTCGTAGCGCTGGGCGCGACAGGCAAGAATGAGGAAATCCCGCTGGAAGCCACCGGTGTCAATCTGACGCAGGCTTTGGGGCGCGTAGCCGGTCTGCAGGATTCCCGTGCCGATGTGCGAGGTGTCTTCATATTCCGATTTGAAGATCCGGCGGCACTTTTACCTGAACTACGTTCCACGGCAAAACTGACCCCTGATGGCAAAGTGCCGGTTGTATATCGCGTAAACATGAAGGATCCAGCCACATTCTTCATCGCCCAGAACTTCCAGATTCATAACAAGGACGTTCTCTACGTTTCGAACGCACCTTTGGCCGATTTTCAGAAGTTCGTGAACGTCATATACTCAACAATTCTTCCCGCTGCCACAACTGCCGCTGCAACGCAATAAATCGGGGCATTGAGGTGGTCCCGCTTCCTTGGACAGGTTTGCGGCAAAATTAAGCTGAAACCGGTGTCGTCATGCCGCGAGTTTGGTCATCAGATCATGGGGGGCATGCACCCCATGATCTGATGCGCCGATCGTGTCCCACGGGGTGGTGTAGCTGGGTTTGAGGTGGTCACCGTGATTTTCGGATAGGTTTGGGTTGCGAAGCTCGAACCTGACGGAAGGAACCACGATGACCGATCCGATGATGGACCTGCGTTCGCTGGTCGAGAAGAGCCCTGACGCGGATATTTTGCGGGACATGATCTCGTTTGCCGCCGAGCGGCTGATGGAGATGGAAGTGGGCAACCTGACCGGCGCTGGCTATGGTGAGAAGTCCAGCGCAACGGCCACCGTGAGCGTGACTGGCAGACCCGCGCCGGCACGGTCGAACTGCGTATCCCGAAGCTGCGCAAAGGCAGCTATTTCCCCGGCTTCCTGGAACCCCGTCGGATGGCGGAACGGGCGCTGACCGCGGTGATCCAGGAAGCCTATATCCAGGGCATCTCGACGCGCTCGGTCGATGATCTGGTCAAGGCGCTGGGGATGGATGGCATCTCCAAGAGCCAAGTCAGCCGGCTGTGCGAGGAGATCGACGAGCGCGTCCACACCTTCCTCGATCGCCCGATCGAGGGCGACTGGCCCTACCTGTGGATCAACGCCACCTACGTGAAGGTGCGCCAGAACGGGCGGATCGTGTCGGTGGCGGTGATCGTGGCGGTCGGCGTCAACAGCGACGGCCGCCGTGAAGTCCTCGGCATGGACATCGGCCCCTCGGAGGCAGAACCCTTCTGGACCGCCTTCCTGCGCAAGCTGACACGCCGGGGGCTGCGCGGCGTGAAGCTGGTCATCTCCGATGCGCACGAAGGCATCAAGGCGGCCGTCTCCAAACTACTGTGCGCCACATGGCGACGCTGCCGCGTCCACTTCATGCGCAACGCGCTGGCCCATGCCGGCAAGAGCGGCCGGCGCGTCGTCTCCGCATTCATCGCCACCGCGTTTGCCCAGGAGACGCCTGAAGCAGCAAGCCGGCAGTGGCGCTCCGTGGCCGATCAGGTGCGCCCCAAACTGCCCAAGCTGGCGACCCTGATGGACGATGCCAAGCCCGACGTGCTGGCCTACATGACCTTCCCCAGAGAACACCGCGCCAAACTGCACAGCACCAACCCCATCGAGCGGCTGAATGGAGAGATCAAGCGCAGGACCGAGGTTGTCGGCATCTTTCCCAACGAGGCCGCCATCACTCGCCTGATCGGTGCCATCCTCATGGAGCAGTCCGACGAATGGGCCGTCCAGCGTGCCCGCTACATGACGCTTGAAACAATGGCGCCGGTGAGCGACAATCCCATCGTCATGCTCTCGGCTGTGACCGGCACATGACCGGCTCAGACTGATGCCGAATTGAGCGGGGGACGCCCCAGCTACACCACCCCGTGGGACACGATCTTCGCCACGCGCCTCCACTCGCTGCGATGTAGAGGATCGCGTTGATCACCTCGCGCATGTCGGTCGTCCGGCGCCGGCCGCCATGCTTGGCTGGCGGCACAAACCGCGCCACCAATTCCCATTCCCGGTCCATCATATCCGATGGATATCACAGCCCCGCCCGGCTATGTTCGCGCCGAGCGATATCAGTCCATGCCATTGTTCACACCATCTCGTCGCAAAGACGGTGTGAATCACAATATACTGGCATCACTCAACAACTTTCGGATCGGGCTCTAAGGCTCATTCATCGCGATGCCCCATCAACCTGGCAACACGACCAAGGCCGGACGGCTATGATCGCGGCTTGCAACACCACAGGGCGATGGCCTAAAGCCGGAGTCCAGATGATTGCTGGGTAAACATTGTCGATGACAGGAAGCAACTTCATGGCGCCTATGGCCGAACGGACTTGGGATCAAGCAGATGGGGAGGCTTTCCGGACATGGCTGCTAGGGCCAGCGGCGTCGCTTTGGCTGGAGCGTGGCGTTGATCGCACCGCAGGTGGATATTTCGATCAGTTAACATTTGACAGTGCGAAAAATTCATCTGATTTCAAGCGATTGCGTGTATGTGCACGGCAAATTTTCGTATTTTCACAGCTTGCGGAAGCAGGTGTGACGGGTGCGCGCGAGGCTGTTTTGCACGGGCTTGATTTTTTGTTCGGACGTCTGCGCCATCCAGATGGCGGCTTCATTCGCTCGACGACGCTCACTGGCGCACCGCTCGATACCACCCGCGATCTTTATGATCACGCTTTCGTCATCTTCGCTTTGGCAGCGGCTGATCGATTGACGGGCGATGGCGGGATGCTGACCGAGGCTTGTGCGGTCCTCGATCTGATCGAGGACCGCATGGCGCATCCTGCGGGGGGCTATGCCGAAGGGTTGCCGCCGCAGCAGCCCCGACGACAAAATCCGCACATGCATCTGCTCGAGGCTTGTTTGGCGTGGCTCACCCGCGTTGATAACTCGCATTTCTCGCGTGTTGCACATGAGTTGATTGGTCTGTTCGCGCGCAAATTTTTGGACAAGTCAAGCTTCATGCTGTTCGAGTTTTTTGAAGATGACTTATCTCTGCATCACGATGCGGATACGCGGGTTTTTGAGCCAGGCCATCATTTTGAGTGGGTCTGGCTGTTAGGGAAGGCGCGTCGATCAGGTCTTGATGTGTCGGGGGCAGGGCTGGAGGTCGCGCGCGCCTTGGCTGCCACGGCACAGGCCTTTGGCTTTGCCCAGGAGACTGGCTTGCCATTTGGCACGGTTCGCGCCGATGGCAGCGTGGCTGACGGGACGTGCCGCATTTGGGTGGTCACGGAGTGGCTCCGCGCTTGCCTCGATGAGCCAGCAAGTGGTTGTGGTTCGGCAAAACACGCGTTTGCCCAACTGAGACGGTTTACCGACGTGCCAGTCAAGGGGCTGTGGCACGAGCGCTGTGATGCTAGATCGGGCCAGTTTTCTAATGAATCCGTGCCCGCCAGCTCGCTCTATCACATCGTATCGGCGCTAGCTCCGGTGATCGGGACGGAGACTTCTTGTGCGGGTAATAAGGTGGCTGGCGCATGCTTGATGTAAATTTCGACCTGATCTCCGGCGCGCGCGTTGCGATTGTCGGTGATCTGATGCTTGACGTCTACCTCACCGGTGCCATCGAGCGCATTTCTCCCGAAGCGCCAGTTCCAGTTGTCCGCGCCCGCGATGAACGACACGTTCCCGGCGGCGGCGCTAACGTTGTGGCCAACGTACTTGCATTCGGAGCGGAAGTGGCGGTGGTTGGCGTCATTGGCGCCGACGGCGATGATCTGCGCGAAGCGCTCCGTTCACGAGGTCTTACGGACCAGACGGGCCTTGTAGTCGACCCGTCGCGCCGCACAATCCGCAAGCAGCGCATCATGGCTGGCCAACAAGTCGTCCGCATTGATTTCGAGGATCTACACCCCCTCGACGCAGCTATTGAGCAGGAGGTGATTGCGCGGGCTTGCGCTGCCGTGGCGGGCGCTGATATTTTAGTGCTCTCCGACTACGGCAAGGGCGTGCTCAACGATGCCGTGCTGTCGGCGGTGATTGCTTGCGCCAATGCCGAAGGCAAGCCGGTCATAGTCGATCCCAAGCGCCGTGATCTGTCGGCCTATCGCGGGGCGAGCGTGCTGACGCCCAACCGTGCCGAAGTGGTTGCCGCGACCGGCCTACCTTGCGAATCGGACGCGCAAGCCCATCATGCGGTCGCCGCAGTACAAGCGGCGTCGGGTGCGGCGGTGCTGTTGACCCGGTCTGAAAAGGGCATGTCGTACTATCCTGTCGAAGGCGACATCCTACACGTGCCGGCGCGCGCGCGCGAGGTTTTCGATGTGTCCGGGGCGGGCGACACAGTGGTGGCCGCCTTGGCGGTCATGTTGGCTTGCGGCGCGACGGTTGATGATGCGATTTGCTTCGCCAACGATGCCGCGGGGTTGGTGGTGGGCAAAGTGGGGACCGCCACGGTGTCGGTTTCCGAAGTTATGGAGGCAAATGCTCTCGCACACGCTCATCCCGGCCGTGACGGTGCGTTGGTGGCGCGCGCAACGGCGGTGGAGGCGTGTCGTCGGTGGCAGGCGCAAGGACTGAAGGTGGGATTCGCGAATGGTTGCTTCGATCTGGTTCACCCCGGTCATATCTCGCTGATCCATCAGGCCAGCGCCGCCTGTGACCGATTGGTAATGGCTCTCAACAGCGATGCCTCGGTCCGTCGACTGAAGGGAGCAACCCGGCCCGTACAGGACGAAGTTGCCCGAGCGCAGGTGATTGGGGCATTCAAGGGAGTCGATCTGGTGGTGCTGTTCGACGAGGATACACCGCAGGACCTGATCAAGGCATTGGAGCCCGATGTCCTGATCAAAGGCGCAGACTATACCGTGGACACTGTCGTCGGCGCTGATTGTGTGATCGCCCGTGGCGGTCGTGTGCTGCTCGCCGACCTGACGCCGGGTCAATCGTCGTCGCGACTGATCGAGCGGATGGCGGAAACCGCCGATCATGTCTGATGATGCAATCCGCCCCATGGCACTGTTCGATCGCGACGGGGTGCTCAACCGCGATATCGGCTATGCCCATCGCCCCGAGCAGATCGAATGGATTGACGGCGCGTTAGCTGCATTGGCTCTGGTCAAGGCCCGAGGTTATCGCACCGTAGTCGTCACGAACCAATCCGGCGTAGCCCGCGGCCTTTATGAAGAAGCCGATGTCCTGGCACTGCACATCTGGATGGCCGCCCAAGTCGAGCAGGCCGGTGGGTATATCGATGCCTTTTATTATTGCCCTTATCATGCTCATGCCGCGGTCGCACGCTATCGCGCAGACCACGAGGATCGCAAGCCCCGCCCCGGCATGCTGCACAAAGCAATCATGCGCTTTCCGACCGACATGATGGCCAGCTTTCTGGTCGGCGACCGTCGCAGCGATCTCGATGCGGCGGCAGCGATGGGCATTGCCGGGCACTTGTTTGCGGGCGACCGATTGGATTTGCTGGTCGCCGAAATTCTGGCGGGTAACCGCGTACCTGAAACCGAAGCGATGGCCGCTAGTGGAACACATCGGCGAGATTAAACGAGGCAAATGTTCATGAAGTCCGCCAACATCAAATTCTCGCCCGATGACTACGTCGCGGGTCTTTACCGTTCAATGCTTGGGCGCGAACCCGATCCCGAGGGAGCACGCGGCTACGTTGCGGCCCTGCGCAAGGGGGCGAGCCCTGTCTGGGTACTGGCCGAAATCCAGAATTCGGCCGAATACAGGGCCCGCATCGCACCGCCGATGGAGGCCGCAGGATCGATCGCAGCAGCGGCGCGTGTTGCCAAAAAGAAGGCTATTAAAGATCTCGACTTTATAATAAAATCAAGTGAAAAATATTTCAACGACATCGATTTCTTCCAGCGGCTGGATGTCAGCTTATTCCCCGCGCCGGCCCCGCGCAAGATCCGTACAATCGGCATCTACTATTGGCGGATGAACAACGGCGGTACCGAGCGCGTAACCGCTCGACAGGTCCAGATGTGGAGCGCGATGGGTTATCGCGTCATATTGCTGACTGATCAGGAACCCGATCCGATCAACGATTACGAGTATGGCGAAGACATCCAGCGCTTCGTACTGCCCGAGCGAATGATGTTCAACAATTACTACCCGCCGCGTGGTCGCGCGCTGGCCGATGTGCTGGTGCGCGAACAAGTGGATCTTTTTGTTACCAATCAGTGGTACGAATTGTCGACCATTTGGGATGTTCTGGTGGCCAAAAGCCTGGGCATTCCCAGTGTAATCGGCTGGCATAATTGCTTCGATGCCGGTATTCACGGCGTTGATGATCTGGCGGTTTCGTATTTGCGATTTCTGTCGTACAAGCATGCAGATGCCATGGTGGTTCTCAGTCAGGTTGATCGGGTATGGTTCGAGCGCTGGGGCATCACTGCACGCATGATTCACAATCCGCTGACGTTCGATAGCTTGCCGGCAACATCTGCCGCATTGACTGACAACACCATTGTCTGGATCGCTCGCGTCGAGCGCCACCAGAAGCGTGTGGATCTGTTGTTGAAAATGTTTCCCTTGCTACTCGAGCAGGTTCCGGACGCCAAACTGCTTGTCGTGGGCGGTGGTCCGGATTTGCAATGGGCGCGGGAGTATGCCGATTCGCTCAATATCCGGTCACGGGTACATTTTGTCGGCTACACGACCGAGGTAGAGCGTTACATCAAACAGGCCTCGGTCCATGTGATGACTTCGGATTTTGAAGGCTATCCGATGGTTCTCGGCGAAGTGTGGTCGCACGGCGTTCCAAGTGTCCTTTTTGATCTGCCGCAACTAGAATATTTGCGCACTGGCAAAGGACATATCGTTGTCCGGCAAGGCGAGATTGCCGAGATGGCCGATGCGGTTGCGGGCCTTCTCCTGAACCACGCACGACGCCGCAAGTTGGGCTCCGAGGCTCGTGAAGTGGTCAGCGACATTATTGCCGATAATTTGGACATTGCCTGGGGCCGCCTTTTTGCCGAAATCGAAACTGGCCGGCCTGTAAAGCCGGAAACGTTGTCAACCGACGTCGGTAGCATGAAGATCCTGATCGATCTCCTGGGACATCGCCTTTTGAGCCTCCACAGACCGAACTTTCCCGAGCCGCGCTTACCCGTATTGCCCAGCGCAGTCCCGGTGCAACCGCCTCGGAAAAGGCGCACCCGCATAGCAGTGAAGGTAGCCCATGCGATTGCAGCGCCATACTATCTAGCCAAGAAAGTGACTTCGGCACGCCTGATCCCCGAGCGGCGGCTAAGAACGATTGACTTGTCGAATGTCGGGTTGGGCGACAATCTAATGATCTGGGCTGGCCTATTCACGCTGCTCGACATGGGTGTGGATGTCTGCGCGCCGGCCTGTGCAATTCATGTTCAACCGATTCTTGCCGAGTTGGCGGAGCGTCTGTTCGGTCGCTTCGGCCTCGAAGTGCGCCGTGGCGCGCCTCACGAACCGGTTGGTCCCATTTACTCACCTCTGCCGCCGGAGAATTGGCGCGAATGGCGCGATACTTATATCGGCCGCGACTGGCGCATGAACTGGGTGGAGGCCCTCGATCGCCAGAAAACATTTCCGCGCGATGGGGCAGACTTGACTTTCGCCAAGCGCGTCAGGCTGCGGGTCTCCGAATATGTGCTTTTCCGCCGTGACAGTTGGGTCCAGGCGACGCCATCGTATATTGGCTATCGCGTCTGGCTGCCGCTCGCTGTGCATCACAAAGTCTATCCGCTGCAATTTATGACGCAGATGAAGCGGTCACTGGGGGCTGTCCGTCACATTTTCGGCGATTATGTCGACAATGCGACGCCTGAGGCCGATCGCGAGGCATTCCGCCACCGCGCCGCGTTTCCGGCTGGCAAGTCGTTTCAGACCATTCCGCCGAATGTTCTTGCGCAGGTCAATGCACGTTTGGGCGCCGACACGTTCGCGTGCTATGTCCAGAATGACAGCGCTTGGCACAGCGACTTCGAGAAAGGCGGGCTTGAGCCGCAGCATATCGGCGACCTGATGGATACGTTCCGGCTGGTTCGCTATGCGGACAGTCTGTTGACGACAGACAGCTTTACCTCGCATCTGGCACAGTTCATGCGCGATGATTTCGTTTTGGTTCTGAGCCGGGATATGCGTGAGAACATCGTGCACCCAGGCGCCAATCCCGTGATTGTCGCACATCACCCAGCATGCGCGCCGTGCAATTATCAGGAGCGGTATCACTTTGACACGTGCGTCGCCGGCTACAAGTATTGCCTGGCATTCAACAATGCTGCTTTCGTCGACGAGATTGCGGCGGCAGTGAATGTTTGATCATGGTGTGCGCTTTGCCCGCTGAACGGCCTTTGCGAATTCTGGTTAGCATAAATGTCTATCCGCCCCGCTTTGTTAGGTTTCGTGGACAAAGGCTGACAGTGGACTCGCGCCTTGATTCAAAGCTGTCTTTTGGAGGCAGCGTTAGGCGAGCGGATTGGTCTGTCGGACGACGAGTGGGCTATCATCGGCGCGCTTCTGCCGTCTGAGCATGGTCGCGGCTGCCGACCGGCGCAGGATAACCGCCTCTATTTCGAGGGCATGATGTGGATAGCGCGGACCGGCTCGCAATGGCGCCACCTGCCGGACGAATATGGCAAGTGGAACAGCGTGTTCCGCCGCTATCAGCGCTGGGTTACGACTGATGCTGACCTGCCCCCCCGTCAGTCCCTCAGTCATAACGAGAGTCTAGCGGTTAAATACGATGGCCCCTGCGCCTGCACAAGCGCGTCGGGCGTGATGGCTCCGTCCTGCTCGAACGCACGACGCGCTTGTGCAGGCGTCCGATTTCCCAAAGACGAGTGGGGCCGAGCATGGTTGTAATCGTAGCGCCAGATAGCCAGTTTCCGGCGCGCATCGGCCAGGCTGTCGAACAGTTCCTCGTTGGGCAGTCCATCGCGCAACGAGCCGTTGAAGGACTCGATGAACCCGTTCTGCTGGGGCTTGCCGGGATCGATATAGTGCCATTCTATTTGATTTTTGGCCGCCCATTCGAGGATAGCCCGACTGGTAAATTCGGTCCTGTTATCGCTGACAATGCAGCTCGGTTTGCCTTAGAGACGCACCAGCGTGTCGAGTTCGCGCGCCACGCGGGCGCCCGAGATGCTGGTGTCGGCCACCAGGCACTGGTTTTCTCGGCAGCAATCATCATTGATGGCCAGAATCCTGAACTTGCGCGAGGCGCCGAAGATGTCGGACATGGAGTCCATCGACCAGCGTGCCCCCGGCGCCAGCGGCACAGGCATCGGTGTGCGGCTGCCGCGCGCCCGTTTGCGGTCACGGCGCCGACGCACCGACAAGCCTTCCTCTCGATAAAGCCGGTAGAGCTTCTTGTGATTCATGATCATCCCCTGGCGCTCGAGCATGATACCGATCCGCCGGTAGCCGAAGCGACGACGCTTGCCCGCGACGTCCTTCATGGCGTCACGGATGGCGCTGTGGTCCGGCGGGCGTTCACGCCGAACCGTTTTGGGATCGACACCAATCAGCCCACAGGCCCGGCGTTGCGAGATCTCGTAATCGCGCAACACCCGCAGCACCGCGTCCCGCCGCTGGTTCGGTGTCGTCAGACTTTTCCCAGCAAGTCCTTCAGGATCGCGTTGTCGAGCATGCTGTCCGCCAGTAGGCGCAGACGACGGGCGTCGGAAACCTCCAACCCGCCGTACTTGGCCCTCATCTTGTAGAACGTGGCCGTGCTCAGCCCATGCTTGCGGCAAACCTCCACAGTCGGCAGACCTGCCTCCTGCTCCTTGATCATCCCGATAATATGCGCCTCGGTGAAACGGCTCTTCCTCATGCGCCTGCTCCTTCCGGTGGGCAGACTCTACATCAGAATGAGGGTTCTTTCGGGGGGCAGGTCAGCCAAAGATGCGATTTATCGACGACACGGGGTCTCCCTTCCAATCACGCCAAGTGTCCACTGTAATGTGGGATTGCGCGATGTGTCTAGAACGTTCGCTCTTAGAGCCTGATTTGAAATTATCCTTTGCAAATTCATAGCCTTGCGATGCGGCAGGCGAAGAGCTGGATGGAGGCGATGAACAGCCATGCGGTTGCTGATGCGATGGTTTGCGCGAAGTCCTTGGCGAGGCGCCGGTTCCGATTCAGCCATGCCAGCGTCCGCTCTACGACCCAACGGCGTGGAAGGACCACGAAACCCTTGGCAGTATCGGACCGTTTGACGATCTGGAGGGTCCATTTGCCGATCCGGCGTAGCGCCTGCCGGAGTTTGTCGCCAGCATAGGCGCGAGGACCGCCGGATTCGGTGGTCTTGACGCTTTGGCTGTCGATGATCCCGGCACTGGGCGAGGCATCGCGCCCGATCAGCAATAGGGCATGATTGAGCGATAGCCAGAGCCGGTTGTCCCGCCACAGGTAGAACCAGCGCCGCACTGTCGAGACCGGCGGAAAGCACGGTGGCAGCATCCGCCACGGCAGACCGCCGCGCAACAAATACAGGATCGCCTCGACAATCCGCCTGAGCGGCCACTTGCGCGGACGGCCCACATGCGACGGCGGCGGCAAAAACGGCTCAAGCAGCGCCCATTCGGCGTCGGTCAAATCACTTGGCAAAGCCAAGTCTGCACGGGCATACTCCGCTCGAGTGGTGGCGGTCCACATCGTTGATCTCCGGTAGTCTTCGCAAAACTACCTGAATCAACGACTTGGGCTAGTGTCAAGCTAACTCACTGATACCACTCAACTTAGTTTCGGATCGGGCTCTGAGAACCTCTCTGCGGAGCGGCATCATATTGCAATGCCCACCTCGTCGCTCTGGATAAGCAGGAACCAACAAGATCTGTCCCATGCGCATAGCGCATGCAACCAACCCGCAAGATAGAGTTTTCTCCGTCATTCAGGCCGCGGGGGGGTGGAGGCGGAAGGCTTCGACCGGGGTGCCGCCGATGACGTGTTCCTGGAGGATGCGTTCGAGGACGGCGGGGGTGCAGGAGTGGTACCAGATGCCCTCGGGGTAGACGACGGCGATAGGGCCGGCCACGCAGACGCGCAGGCAACCGACCTTGCTGCGCAGGACGCCGCGTGTGCCGCCCAGTTTCAGTTCGCCCAGCCGCTTCTTGAGGAACGACCAGGCTTCATCGCTGGCTTCCTTGGGGCAACATTCGTCCTTGCCGGAATCGGCGCACAGGAAGATGTGCCGCTGCGGCGCGAAGCCGCCCAGCCTGGACAGGGTCTGTTCGGCGCGGGTGATCTCGGCAGGCGAGGCGCTCATGGTTGCTTCGCAGTTTGCAAAGTCAGCCGCGCTTGCCCGCGATGCGTGCGATTTCGGCGGCGACCATCTTTTCGACCATGCCCGGCAGGTTGCGTTCGAGCCATTCGGCCAGCATCGGGCGAAGCATCTCGCGCACCATGCCTTCGAGCGAGGTCTCGCCCGAGCGGACGATCTGGGGCGCCGCGCCGGGCTGGGCCAGCATCGCCAGCGCGGCCAGTGAATCGCGCATCGAGGCGGTGGTTTCCTGCGGGAGCAGGCCATCATCCTCGTCGTCGGCGCTGTGGGCGCTGTGATGCGGCGCGGCCGGAGCATAATGTTCGCCCATGATCTGGGCGGCCATGTCGGACAGGTCGAGCACGTCGGTGATGTCCACCGGGCGCTCGGGCATGCGGGGCTCATAGCCGCGCGGATCAGGAGAACGCGGCCCCCCGTGCCCTGCCCCCCCATTCAGGGCGGGGGCGATCGCGGCGGCAGCGGCGGCGGGCGACATCGGTGCGCGCGCGGCCTCGTGACCCGCGCCGCGGCTGTCGCGGGCGATCACCTTCTTGATCGAGGCGAGGATGTCCTCGACCGAAGGCTCACCGGCCTGACGCATCTTTTGAAACCCCCGATTCGCATGACAATAAAGACTGGACACCGCGCCTTCCCCCCACAGCGGCGATGCGCGCGGGGTCAGGGCAATGGCTGGTCGGGGATTGTCGCATCCTGGGCCGGGGTGTCAACCGTGGCGGTGGCCTGGGCCTTTGGCGCGGGGTCGCTGTCCCAGTCCCAGATGCGGTGATGCACGCGCTCGTAGTTCGAGGCCGGGTCGTAAAGCGCGCCACCATCGAGCCCGAGATCACGGGCCTGCGCCTTGCCCATGGCCGAAAGCAGTGCAAAACCAGCCACATATTCGTTGCGCTGGGCCGTCACCAACTGGACCTGCGCGTTGAGCAGTTCCTGCTCGGCATCGAGGATGTTGAGGATCGTGCGATTCCCTACGGTGTTTTCCGCACGCACGCCTTCGAGGCTGAGCGCGGCGGCATCGACCGCCGTCTGGTTCAGGCCGATCACTTCCCGCGCGGCCAGCCAGGACGACCAGGCCGAGCGCACGGTGGCGATCACCTGTCGCTCGGCGCCGATTTCCTGCTCCATCGTCGCGCTCTGCGTGGCCTCGGCCTGACGCACGCGTGCAGCCGGAGCGCCGCCCTGGAACAGGGGAATCGAGGCGGTCACGCCGCTGACCAGGGTTCCGATGGCATTCGGGCCACCGCCCATTGAACTGCCCAGATAGTTGACGTTCTGCGAGGTCGTGACCGCCGAGACCTTCGGCTTGCGGCTGGCTGCGGCGACCTTGACGTCGAAGCCGGCGGCCTTGCTCTGCTCGCGCGCGGCGGCCAGGTCGGGGTTGTTGTCGAGCGCATAGTCGACGGCCCCGTCAACGTCGCCGGGCATGCCCGCCAGCGGCGGGGGCTGTTCCAGCAGGCCGGGGGCATGGCCGACCACCCGCACATAGGTCTCGCGGCTGGCCACCAGGTTGGCCTCGGCCTGACGGAGGCTGGCGCGGGCCAGCGCGAGGCGCGAACGCGACTGGGCCACGTCGGTCCGGGTCACGTTGCCGATCTCGAAACGGTCGCTGGTGGCCTGGAGGTTGATTTCGAGCACCTGCACGTTGTTCTTTTGCAGGCCCACGATCGCCGCGTCGCGGATCACGTCCATGTAGGCAGTGACGGTGTTGGTAAACACGCTCGACTCGGTGCCGCGCAGGCTCGCCCGGCCAGCCTCGACACGGGTCTTGGCCGCGCGCAACCCGTTCTTGACCGAGCCGCCGCTGTAGAGCGGCACGCTCAGGTTGACGGTCGCGGACAGCATCCTGTCAGGATTGGTGAACGCGTAAGAGCTGCCGCCCTTTTCGATATAGTTGTTGTAGTTGACGCTGCCCGCCAGCGAAGGCAGCGCCGAGGCGCGCGCGAGCGGCACGTTTTCATCGGTTGCGCGCAAGTTGTCGCGTGCGGCGAGGAGGTCGGGATTGGTCTGATAGGCAGCGGTCAGCGCAGCGCGCAAGTCGTCGGCCAGCGCTCCAACAGGTTGGAGCGCCAGACACAGGCTCAACACCGACAGACCGCGCCGCACGACCAGCCCACCGGGCTGGCGAAGGCGCATGGGGCTCAGAAGCTCCAGGTCTTGGTGGCGGCGAATTCGGGAATCGGGGCGAAATCGGCTTCACCCAGCGTGGTGAAGGCGATGTCCGAACCGACCTTGCGGCCCAGCGCCAGACGGGCGACGCGGCGCTCGATCAGGCCGGTCACGAGGCGGCCCGACACATCGACCGTGGCCGCCAGCGCGGGCGTGACAGCGCCGATGGCGCCATCGACCAGCACGAGGGCGAACGTGCCCAGCTTCGCCAGATCGTCCGACGGCGCGGCGACCGTGACCACCAGGCCCAGTTCGCGCAGCAGCGCGGCCAGATAGGCGCCCGGCTTGCCGATCACCAGCGCGCGTTCACCGGCCTGGGGGGCGGCGGCGATCAGCATCTGGCCATGGGTAAGCGCGGGGGCGAGCACGGTGCCATCGCCCAGCGGCACGGCGCGGTCGACATAGGCAAGGCCATGACGGGCCGCGGGAACGAAATCCTCACGCGCCACGGCAGCAAAGGCGGCCAGAATGGCCGGATCGTTCACGCCGCTCACACGGAGCTGACTGTCGATCATTGCCTTGCGTTCGCGGACCAAATCGGCTGCTTCAGCTACTGCCACGCTCATCGCTCTTCCCTCATCAGTCGGGTACGGAGACGGCCTTGGCGGATGGTCATGCCCCGGTCGTCCATTCTGTCGTCAGCTCTCTAGAATATTGAGCAGCTTGCGCCAAGCGTCTTGCATGCTGTCCGTCGGAGCGTAAGGGGCATTGGCAGAATGCTGTAGCAGGAGCAAAATTGCGATGGCGGAAATGGTGACGATCCGGGAAGCGGATCTTATCGATAGTGTGGCCGATGCGCTGCAATACATCAGCTACTTTCACCCGATGGATTACATCCGTGCGCTGGGCGAGGCCTACAAGGCCGAGCAAGGCCCCGCCGCCAAGGATGCCATCGCCCAGATCCTGACCAACAGCCGCATGTGCGCGGAGGGCCACCGCCCGCTGTGCCAGGACACGGGCATCGTCAACGTGTTCATCGAGTGGGGCCAGGATTGCCGACTCGAATCCGACAAGTCGTTGCAAGAGGTCGTCGATGAAGGCGTTCGTCGCGCCTATCTCAATGCCGACAACAAGCTGCGCGCCTCGGTCCTGGCCGATCCGGCCTTCACCCGCCGCAACACCCGCGACAACACGCCCTGCGTGCTCCATGTCGACATGGTCAAGGGCAACAAAATCTCCGTCGACGTGGCGGCCAAGGGCGGCGGCAGCGAAAACAAGTCGAAGTTCAAGATGATGAACCCGAGCGACTCGATCGTCGACTGGGTTCTGGAAATGCTGCCCCAGATGGGCGCCGGCTGGTGCCCGCCGGGCATGCTGGGCATCGGCATCGGCGGCACCGCCGAACACTGCGTGCTGCTCGCCAAGAAGGCCCTGATGGAGCCGATCGACATGGCCCAGCTCAAGCAGCGCGGCCCCCAGACCGATATCGAGCGCCTGCGCATCGAGATCTTCGACAAGGTCAACGCGCTGGGCATCGGCGCGCAAGGGTTGGGCGGTCTGTCGACCATCCTCGACGTCAAGATCATGGACGCCCCCTGCCACGCGGCGGGCAAGCCTGTCGCCATGATCCCCAACTGCGCGGCCACCCGCCACGCCCACTTCACCCTCGACGGCAGCGGGCCGAGCTATCTCGAACGCCCCAAGCTCGACGAATGGCCGCAAGTCCACTGGGCGCCCGACGCCTCGGCCAAGCGCGTCAACCTCGACACCCTCACCCCCGAGGAAGTCCAGAGCTGGAAGCAGGGCGACCGCCTGCTGCTCAACGGCAAGATGCTCACCGGCCGTGACGCCGCGCACAAGCGCATCCAGGACATGCTGGCCAAGGGCGAGGAACTGCCGGTCGAGTTCAAGGGCCGCGTGATCTACTACGTCGGCCCGGTCGATCCGGTGCGCGACGAAGTGGTCGGCCCGGCGGGCCCCACCACCGCCACGCGCATGGACAAGTTCATGGACATGATGCTCGACCAGGGCCTGCTGGCCTGCGTGGGCAAGGCCGAGCGCGGCCCGGCGGCCACCCAGTCGATCGCCAACCACAAGTCGGCCTATCTGATGGCCGTGGGGGGCGCTGCCTATCTGGTGGCCCGCGCGATCAAGGAATCGAAGGTCGTGGGCTTTGCCGATCTGGGCATGGAAGCGATCTACGAATTCACCGTCGAGGACATGCCGGTGACCGTGGCCGTCGATTCCGAGGGCCAGAATGTCCACCAGATCGCCCCGCTGGTGTGGAAGAAGAAGATCGCCGACGAAGGCCTGCTTTCGGCCTGATTCTGGCGGCCTGATTTTGGCGGCCTGAATCTGACGATCTGATTTTGGCAGCCCCTTCACCGGGGCCCACAGGAACCCGGACCGCATCCGACGCGGTCCGGGTTTCCTTTTGCCTGCCGCCCCATTTCAATCGACCAACACGCCATCGCGTCCGACTGGCCGCACTGGCATGACAGGCCACCCTGCCCTAGCAGGGCACCATGGCCTCTTCATCGCGGGCATCGTCCGCCACTCCCTCCCCCCCGCCCTCTTTCGACGAGGATCTGGCCGCTCCCGATGACGGGAAGGTCACCGCGCGGCAGGTCGTGCTGTCGGCCAGTGCGCTGTGGCTGTGCTATTACGTGCTCGCCTCGGTGCGCTGGGCTGTCGTCGGCCCTGCGGAAACCGATCTGGGCATCTGGCTCGAACTGCTGGGCCGTCGCGGGCTGGTGACGCTGGCCGGGGTGACGGTGACGGTGATGGTCTGGCCGATCCTGCGCCGCTTCGACGACCGCCCGATGGGGATGCGGATCGGGCTGGCGCTGGTGATCATGCTGCCCGCCGCCGTGCTCCTCGCCGCGATCAACCAGAAAGCCTTTGCCCCGCTCGTCGATCACTGGGACAAGACCTGGCAGGCCAAGATCCAGCAGGACAAGACCCAGCGCGGCGACTCGGCGGCCCAGAGCATGGGCGGCAATGTCCTGATCGACGTGGCCCCTCCCCCGCCCCCTCCCTCGCCGACTGTTCCGCCTGCGCCTTCGGCTTCATCGCCGCCCACCCCGCCCACGCCCCCCTCTTCGGGCGTGCGGATCGAGCGCCATGAGAACGGCGTGACCGAGATCACCACCGGGGACGTACACATCATCAGCCGCAAGGCCATGAAGCAGCCTCATGGCCAGGCGCCGGATTCCTCCTCGCTCCAGACCATGCACGACGACCAGCAACTGTTCTGGCAGGAGCTGACCGACATCGCGCTGGGCCGCTATTTCCTGCTGATCGCCTGGGCCGCGCTCTATCTCGCGCTCGGCAATGCCCAGCAGCGCCGCGCCGCCGAATGGCGCGAGGCCGAATATCGCCGCGCCGCCAAGGCCGCCGAGCTGCGCTCGCTGCGCTATCAGGTCAATCCGCATTTCCTGTTCAACACGCTCAATTCACTCTCCGCGCTGGTCATGGTGGGCCGGGCCGAAGAAGCCGAGCGGATGATCCAGACGATCTCCAGCTTCTATCGCCACTCGCTGACCACCGATCCCACCGCCGATGTCCCGCTCGTCGACGAGATCGCGCTCCAGCGGCACTATCTGGCGATCGAGGGGGTGCGCTTCCCCGAGCGGCTGCGCGTCGAATTCGATGTCCCCGCCAATGTCGAACAGGCCTGCGTGCCGGGCATGATCCTCCAGCCGCTGGTCGAAAACTCGATCAAATATGCCGTCTCGGCCACCACGCGCCCGGTCACCATCCGCATCCGTGCCCAGGCGGTGGGCGATCTGCTGGTGCTCAGCGTGGCTGACGATGGCCCCGGCCTGCCGCCGGGCGACCACCGCACGGCAGGCGGCACCGGAATCGGGCTGGCCAATGTCCGCAGCCGTCTGGCCGCGCGCTTCGGCGCGCAGGCGCGGGTGGAAAGCGGCCCCCTTCCCGCCGGGGGCTATGCCAGCGTATTGACCTTGCCCATCCTCACCAATGCCGGTTCCCCCCATAACGGTTGAAAGAGCCTCATGCGCACCCTGATCGTCGATGATGAACCCCTGGCCATCGAGCGCATGCAGATCCTGTGCGCGCGCATCCCGGCCCTGCAAGTGGTCGGCACCGCCGCCGATGGCGCCGCCGCGCTGCGTCTGGTCGAGGCGCTCGCCCCCGACCTCGTCATGCTCGACATGACCATGCCCGAGCTGGACGGGCTGGGCGTGGCCCGCGCGCTCGCCCGCCAGACCCCGCGCCCGGCAGTGATCTTCGTGACCGCGCACGACCATTTCGCGGTCGAGGCCTTCGATTGCGAGGCGGTCGACTATGTACTCAAGCCCGTTGCACAGGACCGGCTCGAACGCGCGGTCGAACGCGCGCTGGCCCGCAAGACCTCTGGCAGCGACGGCGACACGGGTGCCCCGGCCACGACCCCGCCTGCCCCGTCGCCCGCCCCGTCGCCCGCCGACATGCCTGCCGCCCCCTCGCCGTGGATCGAGGAATTCTGGGTGCCCCATCGCAGCGAACTGGTCCGCGTGGCTGCCACCGACATCGACCGCATCGATGCCGAGCGCGACTATGTGCGGCTCCATGTCGGCCAGCGCAGCTACCTGATGCTGCACACCATCCAGCGGCTCGAAGACCGGCTCGACCCGGCGCGCTTCATCCGCCTCCACCGCTCCACCATCGTCCGGCGCGACCGGATTCAGGGCCTGCGCCATGATGGGCTGGGGGTCTGGTCCGCCGAACTGGCCGACGGCACGATGCTGCGGATCGGACGGACCTATCTGGCCAAGGCCAAGGCCATGGCGGGACGGTAACAACCCCGCCCCCCCCCCACATACCCGCGCGTCAGGTGCGGTGGGCGGGGGCCTTGCGGAAGCGCCAAGTGCGGGCCTGATCCCCGCTGCGGGCCTGCCCCTGCCCGCGCACCCCCGCCAGCGTGGCGATCCCGCCCGCATCGAGGGTGTGGAACCAGCGGGCCATCTCCGTCCCGCGCGGAGCGGCCCAATCGGCGCCCAGCGCCTCCAGCACCCGTTCGAGCAGGCGCAGGCCAAGCGCGCGCGGCAGGCCCGGCGGCACGGTCAGCAGGCCGCTCTCGCCATCAGTGCCCGGCTGCCACTGGCGCGCCATGGCGCCTTGCGCCATCCATTCGAGCGCGGCATCGGCATCGGCCAGATGGGCCGCGCTGGCCGCCAGCCCCTCGGGGTCGAGCCAGTCGACCGCCTCGGCCAGCCCCTGCCGCACGCGCACGCGCTCGAACCGGGAATCGCGATTGGACGGATCGTGGACCACCACCATCCCCGCCGCCTGCGCCACGGCGGCCAGATCGGCGCGGCGCCAGCCGAGCAGCGGGCGCGCGAGCGGCAGGGTCGGATCGCCGGGCACCTGCCCCAGAGGCCGCATGCCCGCAAGGCCCCGCACCCCTGCCCCGCGATTGAGCCGCATGATCATCGTTTCGGCCTGATCGTCGGCATGGTGGGCCGTGGCCAGAACCCCGGCACCATGGGCCCGCGCCCAATCGGCCAGCGCGGCATAGCGCGCCGCGCGCGCGCGCGCCTGAACCCCGCTGCCTGCGGCCATCTGCAAGCGCACCGTGGCATGGGGCACCCCGCGCGCAGCACACAGCGTGGCCACCTGCCGCGCCTCGTCCGCGCTTTCGGGGCGCAGGCCATGATCGACCGTGGCGGCGATCACCCGACCCGGCAGCGCGAGGGCGCCCAGCGCCAGCAGCGCGCAACTGTCGGGCCCGCCCGATACGGCAAGGGCGACAGGGCCGGTGTCAGGCTGGTTCAGCGCGCTCCAGTCGCGGGCGAAAACGTCCGCGAAGCGCGCCAGCACGGCGTCAATTGCACTTCACCCCTTTGATCGCGGCCTCGTACTGGCCCTTGAGACGGCCCGCCACATCGTCTGGATAGGTATCGCGCAGCTCGCCAAAGGCGCCGCAGGCGCGCTTGGTGTCCTTGATGCGGGTCATCGCCACGCCAAGGTTGAGCAGGCTCTCGCTGGCGCGGGCGCCCTGCTTGTCGCCCAGATAGTTCTGGAGGAACCACTGTGCGGCCGTGCCCGGCTTGCCATCGTCGAGATAGGCGCGGCCCAGCAGGTTGCGCGCGTAGCTGATGCGGCTGGACTTGGGATAGGCCTGGACGAACTTCGTCAACTGGGCCTGCGCCTCGGGATAGAACTTGGCGTCATAGAGGCGGAAGCCATAGCTGTATTCGTCTTCGGCCTTGTCGCCGGTCGAGGGCTTCTCGATCGCGGCGACGGCGGCCACGCGGTCGGCCGAAGCGGCCGTGCGGGCCGCCGGGGTGGCCGCGGCGGGGGCCGGACGGGTGGCAGCCGGGGCCGCGCCGCTGCGTGCGGGCGCCTGGGCTGTGCTCGTGACACGGGCCGGAGCCGCCGGGCCGGCCAGAGGCGCCCCTGCGCCCTGCGCGCCATCGGCGGGGGCCTGTGGCGCGGCGGCGCTTTCGAGCGCGCTGACGCGGGTGTCGAGCTTGCTCAGGTGGTTCTGGTTTTCCTCGGTCGAGGCGGTGATCTGGCGCAACTGCGATTCGACCGTATCGAGACGGGCGAGCACATCGGTCAGCGGCGTGGTCGCTTCGGCAGGCGCGGCGGGGGCGCTGGGCTGCGGCGTGGCGGTGATCTCGGGCCCGAACGTGCGGCCCGCGCCATCGGGGAAGACTTTGCGTTGCAGCGCGCGGATTTCGGCCTCGATCTTGCGCAACCGGGCCTCGCTCGCGCCATCGGCCTGCTGGGCATGGGCCACGGGCACCGCCACCGGAGCAACGACCGCCACGGCAAGGGCCAGCGCAACAGCCGCGCCAATGCCCGAGCCAGTGCCCGATGCGGTCATGCGGAACTTGGTTTTCATCATAACTCCCGTCTGAAACATCATCTGCCCGCGATCATCGCCCCCATGGCAGCACGTGCCGAACCGGCTTTACTGAACCGGCGCCGCGGCGGGTGCCGCCGCGCCGTCGGTCTGGCCAGCCTGCTGCGCGACAGGGGCCGGTGCCGCGCGATGCGACAGGCGGTGAAGCCGGGGCGCCCGCGCCGGGGTATTGGCCATGGCCACCGGAGCAGCAGCAGGGGCAGAAGATGCAGGAGCCGGCGCCCCCCCCGGTGCCGGGCGGGCCAGCAGCGCCGCCGCGCTCACCGGAACGTCCTTCACGATGCCTTGTTTGTCGGCAATGCGCGGCACGGCCTGGCCACCGATGGTGATCCCGAGCGCGTCAGGGCGGCCCGTCCACAGCTTGGGATCGACCGCGTCGGCAGGCACCGTCCAGGTCTCGCCCTTGGCCAGAAGCTTCTGGACCAGCTGCTTGCCCGCGCCATCGTAGAACTTGACCCAGATGCGGTCCTGAAGCGCGGTGAACACCACCGGCCCCCCCGGCACCGGAGCGGGCGCTGGCGCCGCCGTGGGCGCTGCGGCCGGCTGCGAGGCCGCAACAGCCGGCTTGGGCTCCTCGGGAGAGACCAGAGCGGGCAGTTCGGCCGAGGGCCAGTAGTAGCTGCGCCAGAACACCAGCCCCAGCCCGATCACCGCCACGACCAGCAACCCGGCCAGCCAGCTGACCAGGCGCGTGGGCGTCTTGGCCGGATCGCCGGCCTCGAACTGGTGGATCACGCGCGGCTCGGGCGCCGGGCCGCGGGCGCCGAGTTCGGCGCGGACCGTCTCGGCCATCGCGATCTCGTCGAGCCCGACCGCCTTGGCATAGCTGCGGGCAAAGCCCAGCGCATAGGGGCGTCCGGGCAGCGTGCCATAATCCCCGGCTTCAAGCGCCTCGACATGGCGGGCGGTGATCCGGGTGCGGGCCGCAATGTCCTTGACCGAAAGCCCCTGCGCCTCGCGCGCGGCGCGCAGGCTGGCGCCCGCACGCATCTTGCCTGCCAGGGCCCCCGCCCCAGCCGGGCCAGCCGAATCGCGCCCGGTATCGGGCGAGGTGGAATGGAAATCGTTACCGTTCGAGTCGCTCAAGGCGCGGCTCCCGTTATCTGTGCTTGTCATGCGACCCGTAAACCGACCGAACCTGCAAACCGAATGTCAGGCCAACCATGAATCCAGCCACTGTCCGGATGGCTTTTGACATGGTGAACGTCCGTTAGGAAGGGATCGTTGCAATTGCGCGAAAGTCAACCATTTTGCGGTGCGGCATGACCCCTGAACGGCAGGCCGGGCCGGCTCAGTCGCAATCGATGCCATGCGCGCTGGCCCAGTCGGCCAGGGCCTGCCGGATGTCTGCCGGAGGATGGGCCAGCCAGTCGTCCATCGCCGCGCGTATCTGGCCCAGATCGACCTGCTGGATCAGTTCCTTGATCGGCCCGACCGCCGCCGGGGTGATCGACAGGCGGGTGATGCCAAGGCCCAGCAGGGCCAGCGCCTCCATCCGCCGTCCGCCCATTTCGCCACAGACCGTCAGCTTGGTGTCGAACGGCGCGATCGTGCGGACCACCCGTGCCAGGAACCGCAGGATCGCCAGGCTCAGCCAGTCATAGCGTTCGGCCAGCTTGGGATGGGCGCGATCGGCCGCGAACAGGAACTGGGTGAGGTCGTTGGTGCCGATCGACAGGAACGCCAGACGCGGCGCCAGCAGGTCGAGGCATTCGGCCAGCGCGGGCACTTCGAGCATGGCGCCATAGCGGATCGCCTCGGGCAGGAGCTTCTTGCGCTTCTTGAGGAAGGCCAGCTGGCCATCGAAGACCGCCTTGGCCGCGTCGAACTCCCACGGTTCGGTGACCATCGGGAACATGACCGACAGCGTGCGCCCGCCCGCCGCTTCGAGCAGGGCGCGGGCCTGGACCTTGAGCAGGCCATCGCGTTCGAGCGCCACGCGCAGCGCGCGCCAGCCCATCGCCGGATTTTCCTCGGTCTCGCCCTCGTTGTGGCGCAGATAGGGCAGCACCTTGTCGCCACCGATATCGACCGTGCGGAACACCACCGGACGGTCTCCGGCGGCTTCGAGCACGTCGCGATAGAGCCGCGTCTGCCGCTCGCGCGCGGGGAGCGTGGCGGAAACGAGGAACTGGAACTCGGTGCGGAACAGGCCGATGCCGTCGGCCCCCGTCAGCGGGAGCATCGGCATGTCGTCGCGCAGGCCCGCGTTCATCATCACCGTGATGCGGTGGCCATCGCGCGTGACGGGCACGACATCGCGCATCCTGGCATAGTGCGCCTGCCGTTCGCGGTTCTTGGCAAAGCGCGCCTCGAAGGCCTCGACCAGGCTGGGCGCCGGGCGCACGTCGATCACGCCCTGATCGGCATCGAGCAGGAGCGTATCGCCATCGCGCACCTTGCCACGCAGCGCCCGCACGCGGCCCACCACCGGAATGCCCATCGCCCGCGCCACGATCACGACATGGGCGGTCAGCGAGCCTTCCTCGAGGATCACCCCCTTGAGGCGGCGGCGGTCGTATTCGAGCAGTTCGGCCGGGCCCAGATTGCGCGCGATCAGGATCGCGTCGGCCTTGAGCCCCATCGTCGCGGCCGTGCCCAGCTGGCCCGAGACGATCCGCAGCAGGCGGTTCGACAGGTCTTCAAGGTCGTGCATGCGGTCGGCGAGCAGCGGATCGTCGATCTGGCGCATCCGCATGCGGGTGTGCTGCTGGACGCGCTCGATGGCGGCCTCGGCGGTGAGGCCGGAATCGATCGCCTCGTTGATGCGGCGGCTCCAGCCTTCGTCGTAGGCGAACATCCGGTAGGTTTCGAGCACTTCCTCATGCTCGCCCCCGACGCCGAATTCGGCCTGGCTGGCCATGCGGTCGATCTGTTCGCGCATGCGGTCGAAGGCGCGATAGACCCGCTGGCGCTCGGCCTCGGTGTCTTCGGCCACGACATGCTCGATCATCACGCGCGGCTGATGGAACACCGCCTGTCCGACCGCGAGGCCCTTGACCAGCGTCTGCCCGCTCAGGCGGTCGGGGCCGATCAGGTGATCGGGCACGCCCAGCACGTCCTCGTCGTCGATCAGTTCGGCATTGGCGATCAGTTCGGCCAGAACCATCGCCACGGTCTGCAAGGCCTCGATCTCGACCTCTTCATAGCGGCGCTGGTCGACATGCTGGACCGCCACCACCCCCACCGCACGCTGGCGCCGCACGATCGGCACGCCCGCGAACGAATGGAAGCGTTCCTCACCGGTTTCCGGGCGGAAGGCGAAATCGGGATGGGCGGCAGCCTCGGCGAGATTGAGCGTCTCGCTGTGCTGGGCAATCGTGCCGACAAGGCCCTCGCCCACGGCCATGCGCGTGACATGGACGGCGGCCTGTTCGAGCCCGCGCGTGGCGAAGAGTTCGAGCATCCCCTCGCGCAGGAGGTAGATCGAGCAGACCTCGCTGTTGAGGTTCTCGCCGATCACGTCGACGATGCGGTTGAGCTTGGCCTGGGCTCCAGAACGCGAGGCCATGACCTCGTGCAGGGAGGTCAGGATCGCGCGGGCAGAGGCAACAGCAGACACCATGGCGTTTGACTAGCGCAGGCCCGACCGTTTGAAAACGGCGCCGGATACCTCTTTGGAAATATTCGTATGCGATGTCCCGAAACCGTAAACGTTTCGGACATCCCGTCCCCTGTTGTTCGCCAGAAAGGCTGGCCTCCCGGTGGGGAAGCCAGCCTCGGACCGAAGGTTCCACACATGTGGACGACCTGTGGAAATCCTGTGTGAAATTCTGTGCAGAATTCAGGGGGAAATCAGTGGATCAGCGCGAGCTCTTCCTTGATGCGCAATTTGCGCCGCTTGAGCTGGGTGAGCAGCGACATATCGGGCGAAGGACGGGACATTTCCTCGGAAATCCGCCGTTCAAGGCCCGCGTGCTTGCTCTGCAAGGCCGAGATATGGGTGGTTCCAGTAATCGTGCTTCCGTTAAGCCTGGTTTCCATGTGTTGACCTCCTGAGGGGTGCGCGCCTTGCGGCCGCTGCCCGGTCAAAACCCGTGCGGGAGACATTCCCGCGCGGTTGGCCCCACCTGTTCGCGCCCTGTTTTGTTAAGCGCTTGTTGTCTAACGTCCCGGCACCTTCAGATGCCGTGCGATCGTGCCTCTCTCGTATGCTCCGATGCAGCGGGTCTTTTCCGAGTCGTCAGCAGGCGGTGCGTTGTCATGGTCCCACATTGGACGTATCTTGCAAGAGGAACAGCGCCGGATCGCTCCGTCGCCGCGTTCATGTGTAAGAAGCGGTGATGAAATGTGCACCATATGCGTTGGAACCGGCCCCGAGCATTCGGGTCATGGGCCGGCCATGAGTTCGTCGGGGAGTTGATCTGAGTGACCGAAGAGGAAATGCGCAAGCGTCTTGAGGGGCTGCGCCTCGAACATCGCGACCTCGATGTCGCGATCGAAGCGCTCAGCGCCAACGGGGTGGCCGACCAGTTGCAGGTGGCCCGGCTCAAGAAGCGCAAATTGCTGCTCAAGGACCAGATCTCGATGCTGGAAGACTATCTGATTCCCGATATTATCGCCTGAAATCAAATTGATGTCTTGAAACACCTCCCCCTTGGGGCTGTTCCGTAACGAGACAGCCCCCTTGCGGCAGGATGCCCGGCCTCCCCGCTCACTTGAGCGGCGGTAGCGTCAGGCTTAACCGGGATGGCGAGCCTGCCTGTGCGGGCCCGCTCCTCTCTCGTGTCGTACCCCGGTGATGACCTTACCCAGCGCCAATCCCCGCATTGTCGAATCGCTCTATGCCGAGGCCCTCGCCCTGGCCGATGATGCCCGTGAGCGCTTCGGGCAGTTGCGCCAGCAACAGGCCGATCAACAGGCCCGTCAGGACGACGAGGATCTGGCCAGCGTCAAGGCCCGGTGCGAGGCGCTGCGCACCACCACGCGGATCATGCATTGCCTGGCCTGGCTGCTCAATCGGCGGGCCTGGTTCGCCGGCGAGCTGACCGAGCAGCAATTGCGCCGCCATGGCCGCCTGATCGCGCATTTTCCCGCCAGCGATCCGGCTGCGGTCAGCGAGTTTTCGCCTGCCGTCCAGCGGGTCGTCCATGCCAGCGAACGCCTCTACGAACGCATCGGCCGTCTCGACGAAGCCTGGCAGCGCTGGCCCGGCCCCTCTCCCGAACAGGCTGGCGCCAGCCCCACCATCACCCGCCTGCGCGAACGGCTGGTCCAGGCCATGGCCCGCGCGGGCTGACCCGCGCGAAGATTGCAGCGGGCGCCGGTAATCTCCATAGAGCGCTGGCAATGGCCAGTTCCTCTCTTCCCGACCGTTCCACGTGGAACACCGGCATCGCCGTGTCGCTCGAACCGCTCGTGCGCCGCGTGCTGGCCCCCAATGCCTCGCCCTATACCTATACCGGCACGCAGACCTATCTGGTCGGGACGGGCGCCGATGTGGCGGTGATCGATCCGGGCCCGGACGGAACAGGCGCCCCGAACCATGCCGACACCAGCGCGCAAGGCCATGTCGAGGCGATCATGCAGGCCGTGGGAAGCGCGCGCGTGGCGGCCATCGTGTGCACCCACACCCACCGCGACCACAGCCCGGCCTCGCGCCCGCTCGCCGCGCTGACCGGGGCGCCGATCATCGGTTGCGCGCCGCTCGCGCTCGACGACAGCGGCCCGCGCGCCGACGCGGCCTTCGACCCCGACTATCAGCCCGACCGCGTGCTGGCCGATGGCGAGACACTGCGCGGCCAGGGCTGGACACTGGAAGCCGTGGCCACGCCGGGCCATACCAGCAACCACTTGTGCCTCGCCCTGCGCGAAAGCGGCGCGCTGTTCACCGGCGATCATGTGATGGGCTGGTCCACCAGTGTCGTCTCGCCCCCCGATGGCGACATGGCCGCCTACATGGCCTCGCTCCAGAAGCTCTATGAACGGGCGCAGGACCGGGTCTATTATCCCGCCCATGGCGACCCGATCTTCAATCCGCACCAGTTCGTACGCGGGATGATGGGCCATCGCCGCCAGCGCGAGCGCCAGATCCTGCGCCTGCTCGAAACCGGGCAACTGGCGATTCCCGCGATGGTCGAACAGATGTACAAGGGCCTGAACCCGCACCTGCACGGCGCGGCTGGCCGCTCCGTGCTCGCCCACCTCATCGATCTGGAACGACAGGGGCGGGTCGTTCGTTGGGAAGAACAATGGTCGATCCCGTCCTGACACCCGCCCCCGCGCCAGCTTCGGCGTCCTCCCCTGCCCGCAGCAGCCTGCGACAGATCGTGCTGCCGTGGTTCCTCTTCGCGCTGGCCCTCGCGCTGGCCGGATTCCTGGGCTGGCGGCTGTGGCAACCGGCGGACGCGGGCGATCCGCTGGCGACCAGCCTTGTCGCCTTCGAGCGGCAGAACAGCCTGACCGTGTTCAGCGCCGAACTGGCCCCGGTGGTGTCGAGCGACGACAGCCGCTTGTTCGGGCTGGTCAAGGCCAAGCAGGTCGCGGTGATCCCCGCGCGGATCGACTACACGGTCGATCTGGCCGCGGTGGACCGCAACCGCATGCGCTGGGATGCGGCGACCAAAACCCTGACCGTGCGCCTGCCCCCGCTGCGCCTGAGCCGCCCCAACCTCGACGAGGCCCGCGCGCAGTACTTGCGCGAGGGCATGTGGATCGGGCGCGAGGCACAGGACAAGCTGACCCGCGAGAACACCCTGATGGCCGAGCGTCTGGCCGGCCAGCAGGCCGCCAATCCCGTGCTGATGGGCCTTGCCCGCAATGCCGCGAAGGACGCGGTACGCCAGAACCTGGCGATCCCGATGCAGGTGGCCGGTTTTGGCGGGGTGACCGTAACCGTTACCATTGATGGCGAAAGCACCGGCTAGGCGACCAGAACGCCCGATTGCACTTGGCACGCAGGCCCTGCGCCCCTAAGTCGCGCGCCATGTGAACAGGACACCGGGGCCCTTTCGTGGATCACCGGGATGGAGGAGCAACCATGACGGCCCAGCCCACCAATCTTGCCGGTCTCGATCTGCGCGCCGAGATCGACCGCCTGCGCAAGGAACGCAATGCGGTGATCCTCGCGCACTATTACCAGCGTCCCGAAATTCAGGATCTGGCCGATTTCGTGGGCGATTCGCTCGAACTTTCGCGCAAGGCGGCGGCAACCGACGCCGACGTGATCGCCTTTTGCGGCGTGAAGTTCATGGCCGAGACCGCCAAGATCCTGAGCCCGGAAAAGATCGTGGTCCTGCCCGATCTCGACGCCGGGTGCAGCCTTGAGGATTCCTGCCCGCCCGACCAGTTCGCGGCCTTCCGCGCGGCGCATCCCGATCATATCGCGCTCACCTACATCAACTGCTCGACCGAAGTGAAGGCGCTGTCCGACGTCATCGTCACCTCGTCGAGCGCCGAAAAGATCCTCGCGGGCATCCCGCTCGACCAGAAGATCATCTTCGGGCCCGACCGCCATCTGGGCGGCTATCTCAACCGCAAGATGGGCCGCGACATGCTGCTCTGGCCGGGCGTGTGCATCGTCCACGAGGCCTTCAGCGAGACCGAACTGCTCAAGCTCAAGGCCCAGCACCCCGGCGCGCCGATTGCTGCGCACCCCGAATGCCCGGCCCATATCGTCGACCATGCCGACTATGTGGGTTCGACCAGCGGCATCCTCGACTATGCCAAGGCGATGAGCGGCGACACGCTGATCGTGGCGACCGAGCCGCACATCATCCACCAGATGGAACTGGCCATGCCGGGCAAGACTTTCATCGGGGCGCCCGGTGCCGACGGCAACTGCAACTGCAACATCTGCCCCTACATGGCGCTCAACACGCTCGAAAAGCTCTACCTCGCGCTGCGCGACCTGACCCCGCGCATCGAGATCGAGGAAGGCCTGCGGCTGCAAGCCAAGAAGAGCCTCGACGCGATGCTGGCCATGGCCAGCGGCACGGTCGGCCTGGGCGATCTGGGCCCGCGCTGAGGTTTTTTGCAAGGCTGCGTGGCGCAAGGCGAGAACCTTGCACCACGCAGCCTCATGTTTTGTTTTCGACTGCCATCAAAAGCTTTCCCACCGGGGGCTTGCCGGATCGTGGGCCATGCGCCCATTTGAGTTGCAATTGACAACGCATTTTGCAACGCTCTTCCGCAGCACGCTCCCAGCGAGGACAATCATGGCAGACACGACCGCACTCGATCCCCTGTTCCAGCCGCTCGCGCTTGGCGCCATCGCGGCCCCCAACCGCATCCTGATGGCGCCCCTCACCCGTGGCCGCGCCGGGCGCGATGGCGTGCCCACGCCGATCATGGCCCAATACTATGCCCAGCGCGCCAGCGCCGGGCTGATCATTTCCGAAGCCACCGGCATCAGCCGCGAAGGCCTTGGCTGGCCTTATGCGCCGGGCCTGTGGACCGCACAGCAGGTCGAAGGGTGGAAGCCGGTGACCGAGGCGCTCCACAAGGCCGGGGGCCGCGTGGTCGCCCAGCTCTGGCACATGGGCCGCGTGGTCCATTCCGATTTCAACGATGGCCAGCCGCCGGTCTCGGCCTCGGCCACCCGCGTTCCGGGCCATGTCCATACCTATGAAGGCCGCAAGGACGCGGTCGTTGCCCGCCCGCTGCGCATCGACGAGATGCCCCGCCTGCTCGACGACTATGCCCGCGCCGCGCAGAACGCCAAGCTCGCCGGGTTCGACGGCGTGCAGCTCCATGCCGCCAATGGCTACCTGATCGACCAGTTCCTGCGCGATTCGTCGAACCTGCGCGACGACGATTACGGCGGCAGCCCGGAAAACCGCGTGCGCCTGCTGCGCGAAGTGACCCAGCGGCTGATCGAAGTCTGGGGCGCGGATCGCGTCTCGGTCCGTCTCTCGCCCAATGGCGACAGCCAGGGGGTCGACGACAGCAACCCGGCGGCAGTGTTCTCGGTCGCCGCACAGGCGCTTCAGGATCTGGGCATCGGCTTCCTCGAACTGCGCCAGCCGGGGCCGGACGGCACTTTCGGATCGACCGACGTTCCCCCGCAGGACGCGCTGATCCGCTCGATCTACAAGGGCCCGCTGGTGCTCAACAGCGACTATACCCCGCAGGCCGCCGCCGCCGACGTGGCCTCGGGCCGGGCCGATGCGATCAGCTTCGGGCGTCCGTTCATCTCCAACCCCGATCTGGTCGAGCGCATCCGCAAGGGCGCCCCGCTCGCCCCCAACAAGGGCGCGCCGGAAACCTGGTACTTCCCGGTTCCCGAAGGCTATGCCGACTATCCCACGCTCGCGCAGGAAGTCGCCTGACGGAAACCATCGGCGGCCCGGCGCAGGCAGGCTTGCCCTGCGCCGGGCCGCCATGGCAAAGCCCCGCCATGACCGACGACACCCGCGCCCTGATCGCCGCCCTCGGCTTTGCCAGCATCACCGGCAAGACCGTGGCCGGGCTCCACGACCACGCGGCCATGCGCGACCGGCGCCTGGCCGCCCAGCGGCGCGGACAGGCCGTGCAGGCCCACGATGGCGACCGCGACCTGCACTTTGGCGGAACCCTGCCCGACATCCGCGACCAGAACGGCCAGCCGCTCCTCGCACTCACCCTCGAAGGCCACTCGCTGCGCGCCTACGACCGCACCGCCAATGCCTTTTACGAGGCCCGCGTCAGCGACGGGCTGGTGCAGGTCTTCGACCATGCCGCCGGGGCCTGGTTCGCCTATGACGTGCAGGGCGCCGACGCGCCAAACCGCTATCACCGCGCCAGCGCCTGACGCGCGCTGACAGGCCCCTTCAGACCACCGCGCCCAGCGCGCCGGGCAGCACTTGCGCCAGATGGGCGGCAATGGCCGCTGCCGGGGGATGTTCATCGGCCAGATGCGCGCCTGCCAGCAGCACCACCTTGCGGCGGATCGAAGGTTCGACCAGCGGGATCACCGCCAGCGCCGCAGGATCGTGGCCACGCACATAGAGCCGGGGCATGACCCCGGCGGCCAGCCCGCTGCGCGCCAGACCGAACAGCGATTCCATGTGATCCACCCGGAAGCGGCGCGAGTGGACGATATTGTTCTCGCGCATGGCCGAGGCGCTGATTTCGCCGATGCTGCCGCTGTTGAAATGGACCACTTCCATCCCCGCCAGCGCGCTCCAGTGCAAGGATGGCGCGCCTGCCAGCGGGTGGTTGCGCGAGAGCACGAGGGTCATGTCATCCTCGATCAGGGGGGTGGAAACCAGCCCCTCGTCGATCAGGCTCGCCACGCAGACCGCCATGTCGAGCGCGCCGCGCCGCAACTCGGCAATCAGGGTGTCGCTGGTGCCATCGGCCAGATGGAGGTTCACGCCTTGCGCATCCTCGTCGATCCGGGCGACGATCTGCGCCGTGGCGGGCAAGGCCGAAGGGATCGCCCCGATCCGCACGGTGGCGCGGCTGTTGCGCAACACGCTGGTCATGTCGGCAAAGGCATTGTCGGCGGTGGTCAGCAGACGCCAGGCATGGGGCAGAAGCGCGCGCCCGGCTTGCGTGGGCACCACCGAATGGGTCGTGCGGTCGAACAGGCGGGTGTCGAGCAGGGTTTCGATCTGGCGGATGGCGGCGCTCAGGGCCGGTTGCGAGACCGCCATGGCCTCGGCCGCGCGGCTGAAATTGCCGGTCTGGCTGAGCGCGACGAAAAAACGCAACTGCCGGATCGAGAGCGGCATGCGCCCGGCGGGAAGCGGCGGAGAGGCCGAATCGAGCGGGCCGGACCGGGGCAAGGCCGGATCGGGCCGGGTGGGGGAGCGCATTGGCAAGGAACGGCTTTCTGTTGCGGACGTGCTGTTTATAAATCCAATCTATGAAATGATAAACATAAACAGTTTCCCTTGATAGGCGGCGCACCATAGCGTCGCCCCGTCCTGCCAGCGGGGTCGTATGAGGCGAACCCCGGTGGCTTGCGGCGCACCAACGCGGGCAAACCGTGGCGACCGGAACAGCAGGACGACGGGGATGGCGGATGATGCTGGCGGGCAGCAAAATTCATAAGGGGGGTTTTTCGATGCCGTCACCTGCTCACGTTCCGTCGCGCGGCCCATCGGGCTGCGTCTTGCGCAAGGGTGCGCTGCTGGGTGTTTCGCTGCTGGCCATGGTGCCCGGCGTGGTCTTCGCGCAGGACAATCCAGCCCCTGCATCTGCTGATCCGGGTGCCGGTCCAGATGCTGGTATCGTCGTGACAGGGTCGCGCATCCGCGTTCCCAATGCCACCAGCGTCAGCCCGATCACCACCGTGGGCGCAGCAGACCTCGCGCAGCGCGGCGTCACCCGCCTTGAAGACATGCTCAACACCCTGCCCCAGGTCTATGCCGACCAGGGCGGCGGCAACCGTGGCGGCACCGTGGGCGCGAGCGGCACGGCGACGATCAACTTGCGCAACCTTGGCAACCAGCGCACCCTCGTGCTGATCAACGGGCGCCGCCTGATGCAGGGCGATCCCGCCCGCTCGGCGGCCCAGGCTGCCGACATCAACAACGTGCCCGCCGCCCTTGTCGAGCGGATCGACGTGGTGACCGGCGGCGCCTCGGCGGTCTATGGCTCGGATGCACTGGCCGGTGTCGTCAACTTCGTGCTCAAGAAGAACTTCCAGGGCCTCCAGCTCGACGCGAGCAACGGCCTCTACCAGCACGACAACGGCAATCCGATCGCCGCAGTCGCCACCGCCGCCGGGCAGCACCCGGCGCAGGGCAGCACCTTCGACGGCCTCCAGCAGAGCATCTCGCTGACCGCCGGACACAATTTTGCCGGTGGCCGCGGCAATGTGACCGCTTTCGTGGGCTATCGCCATATCGAGGGCGTGGGCACCAATTCACGCGATTTCTCGACCTGCAACCTCAACGCGACCGCCTCGGGCTATGCCTGCTCGCTGTCCTCGACGACCTACCCGGCGCAGTTCCAGCTGACCAACCCGGCCACGGGCGCCACGCGCGGCAGCTATACGCTCGACCGCTCGACCGGCAACACCTTGCGCACCTATCGCACGTCCGACGGGTTCAACAACGGCAATACCTACGATCTCCAGGCGCCCGACGAGCGCATCAATGCCGACCTGATGGCCCATTTCGAGGTCTCCCCGGCGGTCGAGATCTATGGCGAAATGATGTTCATGCACGACAAGTCGGACATCCGCCTGTCGCCCACGGGCGTCTTCACCGTGCCCGAGAGCATCAACTGCTCGAACCCGTTCCTTTCGGCGCAGGAACAGAACCTGATCTGTTCGTCGGTCGGCCTCACCCCTGCCCAGAACGCCACGGTCAACGTCTCGATGCGCAATGCGCCGGGCGGTTCGCGCCACGACATCACCACCCACACCTCGTATCGCGTGGTGGGCGGCGTGCGCGGCCAGTTCGCGCGCGGCTGGCACTATGATGTCTATGCCCAGTATGGCCGGACCAACTACGATTCGCGCCTGACCGGCGACATCTCGCTCGCCCGCTTTGCCAATTCGCTGCGCGCGGTGGCCGGGCCCAATGGCCAGCCGGTGTGCGAAAGCGCGCTCAACGGCACCGACACCGCCTGCGTGCCGCTCAACATCTTCTCGACCACCGGTGTCACCCCCGAAGCGCTCAACTATGTGCAGGGCACCTTCACCCGCACCGGCTTCACCGAGGAAACCATCGTCAGCGGCTCGGTCACCGGCGACCTTGGCCTGACCCTGCCGATGGCCAGCAACCCGATCAGCGTGGCGCTGGGCACCGAATATCGCGACGAGCGCATCGGCTTTACCCCCGACAGCCACTATTCGAGCCGCGACGTGGCGGGCAACTCGGGCGGGGAATATCCGATTTCGGGCGCGTTCAACGTCAAGGAACTCTATGGCGAAGTCCGCGTGCCGCTGGCCGAGGACCATCCGTTCCTCAAGAGCCTCGCGGTCGAATCGGGCATCCGCTATTCGCACTACAGCACCGCGGGCGACACGCTGGCCTGGAAGGCCGGGGCTGAATGGGCCCCCTCGAGCGCGATCCGCCTGCGCGGCAGCTTCCAGCACGCCGTGCGCGCGCCCAACCTCGTCGAACTGTTCGGCCCCCAGCGCGTGACCACCGCGCGCCTGACCGACCCGTGCGAAGGCGCCCACCCGACCGCGACGTTTGCCCAGTGCGCGGGCTCGGGCGTGACCGCCGACCAGTATGGCGCGATCGAACCGGCCGCCGGGCAGCTTTCGGGCGCGCTCGTGGGCGGCAACCCCAATTTGCGCCCGGAAAAGTCGAACACCAAGAGCTTCGGCATCCAGCTTGCCCCGCCCTCCCTGCGCGGGCTGACGCTCTCGGTCGACTACTTCGACATCAAGGTCGACCAGCTGATCACCACGCTTCCCGCGACGATCACGCTCAGCCAGTGCATCACGGCAGGCGCCTTCTGCGACCAGATCGAGCGCAACCCGGCCACCGGCTCGCTCGTTAACAGCGGCTATGTGCTGACCACCAATATCAACGCGGGCTATCTCCAGACCTCGGGCATCGACTTTGCCGCCAGCGGCAGGCAGAGCCTCGAAGACCTGTTCGGCAGCCGTCTGGGCACCGTGGGCTTCAGCTTCTCGGGCACGTTCACCAACAAGTACGAAGTCCAGATCGTGCCGGGCACCCAGCCCTATCGCTGCGACGGCTACTTTGGCGTGACCTGCGGACAGCCGATCCCCACCTGGCGCCACCGCGCCACGTTCGACTGGGTCGCGCCGAGCGGCGCGGTGCGTCTGGCGGCCACCTGGCGCTTCATCGGCGGCACCAGCAACGACCGCACCAGCAGCGCCACGTTCCTGACCGGCAGCTACCAGCCCTATGACGCTAGGCTGAAGGCCATGCACTACTTCGATCTGGCCGCCTCGTTCGACGTGGCCCGCTCGTACACGCTGCGCCTTGGCGTCAACAACCTGTTCGACCGCGATCCCCCGCTCACCGCGAGCACCAGCGGCCAGACCTCGAACGGGGCCTTCTTCGCAGGCATGTACGATTCGCTCGGCCGCTATCTTTTCGCGAGCATTACCGCCAGGCTGTGATCGCCTGTCGTTAACCTTCCGGGGCATCGCGTCGAAGATGCCCCGGAAGGCCCCCCTTCCCCCCTCTTTCACGGGCACAGGACTTTTGCCGATGACCAGACCGCTTCGCCTGCTGCTCGCCGCATCGCTGGCCGCTCTTGTCGCAGCGGCCAATCCCGCTGCCGCCGCCAGCCCTGCCGTCAGCCCAGCCCCCAAGGCCGCCGCGAAAGTGGGCCCCAAGGCTTCTGGCAAAGCAGCCGACAACCGGGTGATGATCTTCTTCGACAACGATTTCCTCGGGCCGGGCCAGAGCAATATCCAGTCGATGATCCCGCTCCTGCGCGATCCCCGCGTCAACCTGCTGGGGGTGGGCGTGGTGACGGGCGATGCGTGGATGACCGAGGAAACCGCGCACCTGCTGCGCTTCCTCGAAATCGCCGGGCGCCCTGACGTGCCGGTCTACAAGGGATCGCCCATGCCGCTGCTGCGCACCCAGGCCGAAATGGCCAACTGGGAAGCGCGCTTTGGCCGCATTCCGTTCAAGGGCGCGTGGAATGCTCCGCGTCCGGGCCGCACCTATCACCCCGACGAGCCCGATCTGGTCCCCCCGCTGCCCGAGGGCGCGCCCACCATCAAGCCCCGCCACGAGGGCGCGGTCGAGGCGCTGGTCGCCGCCGTGCACGCCCATCCCGGACAGGTCACCATCGTTGCGGCAGGCCCCCTCACCAATATTGCGCTGGCTCTTCGGGTCGCACCGGACATCGCGCAACTGGCCAAGGAGATCGTGATCGAGCCGGGCAAACTGGACACCGCCTTCGCGCGCACGACCTCCAACACCGACTATTCGACCGACTTCAACTTCCTGTTCGATCCCGAGGCCGCGCACATCGTGCTCACCGCCCCGTGGAAGGCAATCACGCTGGTCGGCAATGTCAGTTCGAGCGTCAGGGCCAGCCCCGAAGTAATCGCAAAAATCGCCGCCTCGCCAAGCCCGGTCGCCCGCTATTTCAAGACTTATGCCCGCACCGGCCAGCCGCTGTGGGACGAGATCACCGTGGCTCTCGCCATCGACCGCTCGCTCGTCACGCAGGACCTCACCGTGCGCATGGATGTCGATACCATGCCCGGCATGCATTATGGCGAGCCGCAAGTCTGGCCTGAAGAAACCGCGCCGCGCACCGGCGTCCGGCAGGTCCACCTCGTGCGCGCCATCGACGCCGACCGCTTCCTGAGCGGCTTTGTCGGGCAGGCCCGCCAGTGAGCGGCGCAGGTTCCCCCGCCAGCGCCCTCGCTGGCCTCATCGAGCGTCGCTTTGCCCTCCACGCGCGCGGCACCACCCCCGCGCGCGAGATGATCGCCGGGCTGACGACCTTTCTGGCCGCCGCCTACCTGATCGTGGTGATCCCCTCGCTGCTGGCGAGCGGCGGCATGGACCGCGCCGCGGCCACCGTCGGGGTGATCGTGCTGATCGCGGCGGGCAGCATCGCCATGGCGCTCTATGCCAACCTGCCGTTCATCGTCGGGCCGGGTATTGGCGGCTCGGCGATCCTCGGGGTCACGCTCGCGCAAGTCGAACATGTGCCATGGACCACCGGCCTTGGCATCGCGATGCTCTCGGGGGTGGCCTTCGTGGTCCTCACGCTCACCGGCGCGCGAGGCATGGTCGTACGGATCATCCCGCCCCAGATCAAGCTGGGGCTTGGCGCCTCGATCGGCCTGTTCATCGCGCTGCTGGGCCTGCGCGACGCGGGGATGGTGGCGGTCGATGTCAAGCGCCACGCCTTTGCGCTGGGCGATTTCAGCCAGCCGGGGCCGGTGATCGCATTGATCGGGCTGGCCGTGGCCATCGCGCTTCAGACCCGCCGCGTGCCCGGCGCGATCCTGGCCGGGATCGTGGTGGCCGCGCTCGCGGGGGTTCCGCTCGGGCTGACGAGCCTCAAGGGTTCGCTTGCCCAACCGGCCTCATTCCTGCCCGCCTCGCCGCTGCCGGTCATGGGCAAGGTCGATCTGGCCGGCGCGCTGACACTGGCCGCCCTGCCCTACATGTTCACGTTCTTCGCGGCGGAGTTCTTCTCCACGCTGGGCACGACGCTGGCCATCGGCGCCAAGGCCGGGCTGACCGACGAAGACGGCAACCTGCCGGGCATCGAAAAGCCGTTCCTGATCGATTCGCTGGCCGCCACGCTCGGCCCGCTGGTCGGCGTTCCGGGGGGCACCGCGCTGGTCGAATCGGCCGCCGGGGTCGAAGCGGGGGGCCGCACCGGCCTCACCACGCTGACCGCCGCCGGGCTGTTCCTGCTCGCGCTGCTGGCCATGCCGCTGGCCATGGCCATCCCGCGTCAGGCGACCGCGCCCGCGCTGATCCTGATCGGCATCGCCATGCTCGGCACGATCCGCACGGCAGCGCGCAGCAGCAGCGAAACCGACGGGATCACCGACATGTTCGCGCCCATGGCAATGATGCTGCTCACGCTCATCTCCAACAGCTTCGGCACCGGCATTGCCGGGGGACTGCTCGTCCATGTCCTCGTCCAGCTCCTCGCCGGGCGCTGGCGCGAGATCCCGCCCGGACTGTTCATCCTGACCCTGCCGCTCGGCTATTATTTCTACGGCGCCGCCACCGCGCATTGAGCCGTCTTTCCGGGATTTCCATGCAAGACCAGACATCCTCCTCCGCCGTCGGCCCCGCCGACAGCCAGATCGGATTCGTCCCCGATTCCCCGATCGCGCGCCCGCTGACCCAGGCCCAGCACGCGTTCTTCGCCCGCCTGCCCAAGGTCGAGCTGCACTGCCACCTGCTCGGTACCGTCCGCCGCGCGACGTTCCAGGCGCTGGCCGCCAAACATGGCGCCCCGCTCACCGCCGGGGACATCGACGGCTTCTACACCCGCGGCACCCGCCCCATCGGCGTACTGCGCGTACTGCGCGCGCTCGAAGCCTATCTCCTGCTCGAACCCGACGACCTGCGGCAGATCACCTACGAATATCTCGAAGATGCCGCCGCCGGGTCGATCCGCCACGCCGAATTCTTCTGGAACCCCACCGCCACGATCCGCGATGCCGGGCTGCCCTATGACCGCGCGCTGGCCGGAATCCTCCAAGGCATGCGCGCGGCACAGGCCGATTTCGGCATCTCCTCGCTGCTGATCCCGGCCATCGACCGCGAGGCCCCCGCAGCCGACGCGATGACCATGGTCGAGGCCGTCGTCGCCCATCCCGATCCGCGCGTGGCGGGAATCGGCATCGACTATCGCGAGCCCGACGGCCCGCCCGAGATGTTTGCCGATGCCTATGCCCTCGCCCGCCGCCACGGGCTGCGCACGACCGCCCACGCGGGCGAATTCGGCATGCCGTGGACCAACGTGGCCACGGTGGTCGACCAGATCGGCGTCGACCGCGTCGACCATGGCTATACCATCGTCGAGAACCCCGAACTTGCCCGCGCCTATGCCGCGCGCGGCCTGCTGTTCACCATCGTGCCGACCAATTCCTACTACTTGCGCACGCTCGATGCCGAGCGCTGGGCACTCGACCACCCGATCCGCCGCATGGCGCAGCTGGGCCTGAAACTGCACCCCAACACCGACGACCCCACGCTCCACCACGTCAGCCCGGCTGGCGCATGGGAACTGATGTACAGCCACCTCGGCTTCGGCCTGACCGACTTGCGCACGATGATGCTCAACGGGATCGACGGCGCATGGGCCAGCGAAGCGCAAAAGACGCTCTGGCTGGCACAGTGGCCCGCCGAATTCGACACGCTCGCGGCCGAGGCAGGGTTTGCTTCGGGGGCATGGCTGTCGCTTCGCGATTTCTGATTTCAAGAACAAGGGATACCGCAGGGGGCAAGGCCCCCTGCACCCCATGAGCTTTGAAGGGATCAGTTCCCTGCCCGATCCTGCGCGGGGGGCGCCTCTGCCGGTGCCGAGGCTTCGGCCCTGCCCGTGCCGTCCTTGACCGGCTCCGCCTTGACCTGGTCCGCCTTGACGGGGGGCGGCGGTTGCAGCGGCGGCGTGCCGGTGGCACCATCGAGGTCGATCATCGCATCGCTGACCGAGCCGGGGAGAACTTCGCCCCCGGCGGCCTTGGCCCCGGCTTTGTCCGCCGGGCTTTCCTGTCCGTGGCACCCGGCCAGAAGCGCCAGCGCGCCTGCCACCAGCCAGCGATGTCCCATCTTCATCATGCCTCTCCCGCTGGCGTCGGGCAGGCCACCTCAAGCTTGGCAAGGAACGCGGGGAAGCGCGCCAGCAAGGCCTCGTCCCACTCCGCGCTGCTCACCTGCCTGCCCAGCGCGGCGAGGCTCGTGACGCCGAATTCCTCGATCCCGCAGGGCACGATCCCCCCGAAATGCGAAAGATCGGGCGAGAGATTGACCGAAAAGCCGTGCATCGTCACCCAGCGGCGAATGCGCACGCCGATGGCGCCGATCTTGGCCTCGCGCCCGTCGGGCCCGGCACACCAGATGCCGATGCGCCCTTCGGCCCGCCAGGCTTCCACGCCGAAATCGCCCAGCGTGTCGATCACCCAGCCCTCGACCGCATGGACGAAGCCGCGCACATCACGCGCGCGCTTGCGCAAGTCGAGCAGGACATAGCCGATCCGCTGGCCCGGCCCATGGTAGGTATAGCGCCCGCCGCGCCCGGCCTCGACCACCTCGAAGCGCGGATCGAGCAGTTCGGCCCGGTCGGCGCTGGTCCCGGCGGTGTAGACGGGCGGATGCTCCAGCAGCCAGAGCATCTCGGAAGCGGTGCCATCGGCAATGGCGGCATTGCGCTCCGCCATGGCATCGAGCGCGGTGCGATAGGGCACCGGCTCGGTCTCGCGGCGGATCTCGATCTGGGGGGTGGCGGTCATGATGACTTGCGATTTGGCCCTCCGCGCGCTTCAACGCAAGGGTTCAACGCAAGAAGGGGCTGCGAGACAGGTGCGTTGCCTGCCCGCATTTGCTAGGGCACGATGACAAAAAGCGGGAACCGGTTTTTGTCCAAAAATCGTGTGACCACAAAGTTCTGGAGTGGGAAGGCGTTTCGTGGAAACGCCTTCCCACTCCAGAGCACCTGAAAAAGCCAAGATCCTCAAGGAATTTCCGTGACTCGACCCGTGGTTCCCCCGCCTGTCATTCCACCGTTCGACAGCAGCGCCGCCTGGGCAAACGTGACCCGTCTGGTCGCGGCCAATGCCGACGTGCTGATCGCGATTGCCGGGGTGTTCTTTCTCCTGCCGATGCTGGCCTGGTCGGTCTTCGTGGCGCCGCCGTCGGTTACCGCGCAGATGGACGAACAACAGCTCGCGCAGGTCTTGCAGGACTATTACACCCACAACCTGCCCTACCTTCTGCCGATCTCGCTGATGCAAATCACCGGCTTCATCACGATGCTGGTGGGCATTCTCGACCGCCGCCGCCCGACCGTGGGCGAGGCGCTGCGCAACTGCGCCGCGCGGGTGCCGGCCTATTTCATCTCGCAGATCCTCGTCGGGCTCTTCGCGTTCACGCTGATGATGGCGGTGGCCGCCGTGCTTGCGGCGCTGCATGTGCCGATGATCGTGGCCGCCGCGGCCGGGATGGTGGCGATGCTCTATCCGATGCTGCGCACGATCATGGTCGGGCCGGTGCTGGGCGTGGGGCGCACGCACAACCCGCTGATGGCGATCCGCGCCAGCATCGCGCTCACGCGGGGCAATGTGGGGCGCATCCTCGCGTTTCTCGGGCTGGCCGGGGTGCTCTTTGCCATCGTCTACGGGCTGACGATGATGATCGTCGGGCTCGCTGCGCAGATGCTGCTGGGCGCGCAGAGCGACATTGCCCGTCTGGTCAGCGATGCGATCTCGGCCCTGCTCTATTCGGCGGGCTACACCTATTTCGTGGTCATGCTGGCCGCGATCCACGGCCAGCTGACGCGCGACCTTCCCCGCCCGTTCTCCTGATCCTGCCGGCTGATCCCGCCGGACACAAAAAAGGGGCCTTGCGGGCCCCTTTTTTCATGCGCGAGCGCTGGATCGGCAGCTCAGTCCTTCCAGCCCCACGAGATCACGCAAGGCGGCACGTTGACCGGCTCGAACCCCTTGTCGATGCGGTGGAAATACCGGCTCATCAGCGCGCGCGCGCGGGCCGTGTACTGATAGACGAGGAAGGCCCCGCCCGGACGCAGCACGCGGTGGGTGGCGGCCATGATCGCCGGCCCCACGCCTTCGGGCAGGGTGCTGAACGGCAGGCCCGAAAGCACGTAGTCGGCATGGTCGTAGCCATGTTCGCGCACGATCGCCTCGACATCGGCCGCCGACCCGTTGACCGCGATGAAGCGGCTGTCACCGATGGTGCGCGAGAGGTAGGCGATGAAATCGGGGTTCGTGTCGATCACCAGCAGGCGCGCATCGCGGCGCAGCCGGTCGAGCACGGGCTGGCAGAACGTGCCGACGCCGGGCCCATATTCAACGAACAGGTCGGTATGCTCCCAGTCGACCTTCGAGAGCACCTTCTCGATGGTACGGCGCGACGAAGGCACGATGGCCCCGACCATGACCGGGTTCTTGACGAATCCCTTGAAGAAAATGCCTGCGGGACCGAACATCCGTTCCGCCTTGCGCCGAACCCGCTGATGCAGAGGAGCACGCGCCGCCTGGGTCGAATTCATTGTGGACAGGCATCCCTATCTTCTGAAAGTGAACCGCGCACGTCGCAAATCCGCGGCCCGAATGCAAGCCTTGCCGCGTCGTTCCGCCGTGTCGAGACGAAACGTTATCTCTCGTCATCGGCTGTTACCGGGATGCTCGGGCCCTGATCTCAACCTGCTTGCGGGGTTTCGGGAACCGGAGTCAGCGCCTTGCCCGTGGCAAACCAGCTGGAAAGATTGTCGATCATGAGTTGGCCCATCGCCTGACGCGTGGCCTGCGAGCCCGAACCGATGTGCGGCAGGAGCACCACATTGTCCAGGTCCAGCAAGGCGGGCGGCACATGCGGTTCATGGGCAAAAACATCGAGCCCGGCGGCCAGGATCGTGCCATTGCCCAGCGCCGCCACCAGCGCGTCCTCGTCGATCACGCTGCCGCGCGCCACGTTGACCAGCACGCCCTGCGGGCCCAGCGCGGCCAGCACGTCGGCATCGACCAGCCCCGCCGTCGCCGCCCCGCCCGGCACGACCACCACCAGCACGTCGACCGCCCCGGCCAGCGCCAGCGCCGAAGGATACCACGGATAGGCCACGCCCTCCTGCCGGGTGCGGCCATGATAGGCGATCTCAACGCCGAACCCTTCGAGCCGCCGCGCAACCGCCTTGCCGATCGCGCCCAGCCCCAGAATGCCGACACGCCGCCCGCGCAATGTGGGCGAGAGCGGGAATGCCTCGCCCTTTGCCCAGAGTCCGGCGCGCAAGTGCCGCTCGGCCTGGGGCAGGCGGCGGATCGTCGCCAGCAGCAACCCCAGTGTCAGGTCGGCCACTTCCTCGTCGAGAACACCGGGGGTATTGCTCACCACGATCCCGCGCGCGGCGGCGGCGGCCACATCGATGGCATCATAGCCGACGCCAAAATTGGCGATGAGGCCGAGCGCGGGCAGGCGGTCCATCATCGCGGCGTCCAGCGTGCCGAACAGCGCATTGGTCGCCATCGCGCGGATCGATCCGGCCACCGCGCCGGGAAAGCCTTCCCACAGGCGGTGGACGGTGAACGCCTGTTCAAGCGCGGCCATGGTCACGGGCGGAAAAGGCGCGGCGGCCAGGATCGCGGGTTTGCTCATGCCCTTGTCATAGAGCGGCTTTCGCCGGGAATCAGCCCCCTTTCACCGGAGGCGCCGGCCGTCAGAGCCCGACCCAAAAGTCGGGCGGCGGAGGTTTGGCGAGGGATTTTGGGTCATCACAAGGAGGCTGAGAGCCCAGCGATGCTGGAAGCATCGTGGCGAACAGCCGACGCCGTGGTGGCACAAAAGACCCGCCAAACCGATCCGAAGGACTTTTGGGTCGGGCTCTCAGGGATAACGCAGGCGGATATGGGTCGAAAGGCCGGTTTTCGGCACCGACAGGCGGACCGAATGAAACGCCAGCAGGCTCTCGATCGAACCGGGGTTGCCCGAAAAACCGAAGCCCTCGGCCGGAAGCCCCATCGGCCCCACGCGGTTCCACGTGCCCGAATTGTCCTCGTCGTGGTAGACGGCCAGCGCATAGACCCCCGTATGGGGCAGGAACAGGCACATCCGGGTCTTGTCCGCCCGCGCCGGAACCCGTGCGACATAGAGCGAGCCGCCATCGATCAGGAACTTGTGCGGATCGTCGGGATAGACGGTAACCGCGATCACGCCCTGATCCGAACGCACCTTGTCGATCGTGATGTCGAGCCAGGTATCGCTGGGCGGCCCGGCACAGGCCGTCGCGGGCTGCCGCACGGCGCTGCCCGCGGCGAGCGCGGGAACGCTGCCGCCAAGGGCCAGCAGGAGGGCCGGAAACAGGAGCAGGGATCGGATCGAGCGCATCATCCATTTCGATGGCAAGACATGGGCTTGAGCGCAAGAGGCCAGGCGCCCCGGCATGGCGATGCGCTGCCGGTGTTGCAGGATTACCCGGTCCGTCCCCCGTTTCCTGCCGATTTTCGCCGGTTTTGCGCCGTTTGAACGCATTCGGAGCAAAGCCCGGCCAATCCGCGCCGAAACCGGACAATGCATGTGGAGAACGGCGAAAACTTTGCTTGTGGAGCCGATTTGCCGCCGGTAAGCGCCTGAAGGCGCGCCCGCTTGGCGAAGTGCCTGACGCGGGCTATCCTGTTTTTCGAGACCTTGCCCCAGCCCGCTTGGCCGAGCTCCAAGTCATGCTGTCAGGCCAAGCCCTGTTGCCGAGATTGCCGTCCATGTCTGTGCCGCTGATTTCCCCTTCGATCCTCTCCGCCGATTTTGCCCGCCTGGGCGAGGAAGTGCGCGCGATTGACGCCGCCGGGGCCGACTGGATCCATGTCGACGTGATGGACGGCCACTTCGTCCCCAACATCACGATCGGCCCGATGGTGGTGAAGGCCCTGCGCCCGCACACCGCCAAGCCGTTCGACGTCCACCTGATGATCTCGCCGGTCGACGCCTATCTGGAGGCTTTCGCCGCCGCCGGGGCCGATATCATCACCTTCCACCCCGAGGCCGGGCCCCACGCCCACCGCACGGTTCAGGCGATCAAGGCGCTGGGCAAGAAGGCGGGCGTCTCGCTCAACCCGGCCACCCCGGCCAAGATGCTCGACTACCTGATCGACGACATCGACCTCGTGCTGGTGATGAGCGTCAACCCCGGCTTTGGCGGGCAGAGCTTCATTTCCAGCCAGCTCCGCAAGATCGAGGCGATCCGCAAGATGATCGACAAGACCGGGCGGGACATCCACCTCGAAGTCGATGGCGGCGTGGATGTGAACACCGCGCGCCTGTGCGTCGATGCCGGTGCCGATGTGCTGGTTGCCGGAACCGCCACCTTCAAGGGTGGCCCCGATCACTACGCCGCCAATATCGCGGCGCTCAAAAGGATAGACTGACCTCGTGAGCGAACCCGGCTTCCCCCTCGCACGCGGCCAAGGCGCTGCCACCGAAGAAGCCGGGAACGCGGCAGCCTCCCCCACTTCCAGACCTTCAGGCAAACCCGCTGGGGCCCGCGCCAGAAAGGCCGGGGCTTCCTCCGACGAGAGAAGCCCGGCCCTGCCGCTGGGCCCCGGCCCCTCGCAAGGGGAAGACGCACTCGTGGGTATCCCCCCGCTCCCTGCCGCCGACGACGACCTGATCCCACTGCGCGCCGAAGTGGTCGAACCCGGACGGGCCCTGGCCCTGGCTGATTTCTCGCCCCCTGCGGTCAGCACGGGCGAACGGTTCCTGCGCTTTGCCTATCGGCTGGGCCTGCCCTCGGGCGCGATGCAGCCGTTTCGCAAGCGCGCCCGCCCGCGCCTGACGGCCACCGTCACCAACCCCATTCCCGGCACGGTCGCCGCTGGCAAGGCCTTGCGCGCAGGGCATTTCCTCGTCCACGGAATGAAGGCGGCGATTGCCGACACCGCCTTTTCGGGCGCGCCGTTGTCCCCGCCGTTCGAACGGATGATCCACGGCTTTGCCTGGCTCCCCGACCTTGAGGCGAGCGGCGCGCGCGCGCAGGGCGTGCCCGTGGCCGAACGCATCATGGGCATGTGGCTGGCCGCCAATCCCCAGCCCGCCTCGGGCCCGGCCTGGGCCGTGGGCCATGTCGGCCATCGCCTGATGGCCTGGCTGGTCCATGCCCCGCTGCTGCTTTCGGGCAACGACAAGAAGTTCCGCAGCCGCGTGCTGTACACCATGGCCGAGACCGCGCGCTGGCTCGACCGTCACATCGGCCGGGCCGACGACAAGCTGGCCGAAGTGGTCGGCTGGTCGGCGATCACCGCCGCGGGCCTGCTGATGACCGATGGCCGCGCGCGCCGCCTGTTCGGCGAGGCCGGGCTGATCCGTGCGCTGGGCGATCTGGTAGGCGACGATGGCGGGGTGCTCTCGCGCAGCCCGCTCTGCCAGATCGAGGCGATTGCCGTGCTGGTGCGGCTCAAGGCCTGCTATGCCGCCGTGCGCAATGATCCCCCGCCCCAGATCGAGACGATCCTCTCGCTGCTGGTGCCCCCGCTGCTGGCGATGCTCCACGGCGATGGCGCGCTGTCGAGCTGGCAGGGTGCGGGCGCGGTCAATGCCGATTCCATCGCCACGCTGATCAAGGCCAGCGGCGTGCGCACGCGCCCGTTGCGCGACGCCCGGCAATGGGGCTACCAGCGGGTTCAGGCGGGCAAGTCGCTCCTCCTGCTCGATGCCGCCCCGCCCCCGGTCGCCCGCCACGCGCGCGATGGCTGCGCCTCGACACTGGCCTTCGAATTCAGTTGCGGGGCCGAACGGCTGATCGTCAATTGCGGCGGCGCGGCCTTTGCCGGGGGGATGATCCCGCTCGGCCTGGCCCAGGGCCTGCGCGCGACGGGCGCCCATTCGACGCTGACGATCGACGATTGCAACTCCACCGCCGTCCTTGCCAACGGCAAGCTGGGCAGTGGCGTTTCCGAGGTCGAGGTCGACCGCCGCACCCTGCAAACCGATGGCAGCTATGCCAGCACCGGCGTCGTGCGCGACCATACCGCCACCCGGATCGAGGCCAGCCACAACGGCTATGTCAGCCGCTATGGCCTGCTCCACCAGCGCATCCTGATCCTGCGCGACGACGGCACCGAGCTGCGCGGCGAAGACCTGCTGTTGCCCCAGGGCAAGAAGGGCAAGCCCGGAACGGTCGGTGTTGCCTTGCGCTTCCACCTCGGCCCGCATATCGAGCTGGCCCAGGGCCAGGACGGCCTTGGCGTTACCCTCGCCCTCCCCGACGGCAGCCTCTGGCAGTTCCGTTCGGGTCGCGAACCGGTCACGATCGAGGAGTCGCTCTGGGCCGATGGGCAGGGGCGCCCGGTGGGCACGCGCCAGCTCGTCATCACGGCCAACATTCCGCGCAGCGGAGAAAGCTTCTCCTGGCTGCTCAAGAAGATGAGATAGGAATTTTCAACGTGAGCGATGTGACGATCCGGCGGGCGCTGCTTTCGGTGTCCGACAAGACCGGTCTGGTCGATCTGGGCAAGGCGCTGGCTGCCCGCAACGTGGAGCTGGTCTCGACCGGCGGCACCGCCAAGGCCCTGCGCGAAGCAGGCCTGGCCGTGAAGGACATTTCGGAGCTGACCGGCTTCCCCGAAATGATGGATGGCCGCGTCAAGACGCTGCACCCCAAGGTCCACGGCGGGCTTCTGGCCGTGCGCGACAATGCCGATCACGCCGCCAGCATGGCCGAGCATGAAATCGGCGCGATCGACCTCGTCGTCGTCAACCTCTACCCGTTCGAAGCGACCGTCGCCAAGGGCGCCGAGCGCGACGAAGTGATCGAAAACATCGACATCGGCGGCCCCTCGATGGTCCGTTCGGCGGCCAAGAACCACGATTTCGTGACGATCCTGACCGATCCGGCCGACTATGCCACGCTGGCCGAGCAGCTCGACCAGACCGATGGCGCCACCACCCTGCCCTTCCGCCGCGCGATGGCGGCCAAGGCCTATGCGACGACCGCCGCCTACGACTCGGCGATCGCCACCTGGTTTGCCACCGTCGATCAGGGCCAGCACTTCCCGCAGACCCTCGCCAGCGCCCACACGCTGGTTTCCACGCTGCGCTATGGCGAGAACCCGCACCAGTCCGCCGCGCTCTATGTGCCGCGCCGCAGCACGGTCAGCGGCCTGCCCCAGGCCGAGCAGATCCAGGGCAAGGAACTCTCGTACAACAACTACAACGATGCCAACGCCGCGCTCGAACTCATCGCCGAATTCGACGGCGAGAAGCCGACGGTGGTGATCGTCAAGCACGCCAACCCCTGCGGCGTGGCAAGCGCGGACACCCTGCTTCAGGCATGGCAGGATGCCCTCGCCTGTGACAGCGTCTCGGCCTTTGGCGGCATCGTGGCCGTCAACCGCCCGCTCGATGGCCCGACCGCCAATGCGATCTGCGAAATCTTCACCGAAGTGGTCGTCGCGCCGGGTGCCGATGATGCCGCCCGCGAAGCCTTCGCCCGCAAGAAGAACCTGCGCCTGCTGCTGATCGACAGCCTGCCGGAAGCCAACCGCGCCGGTCTCGTCACCGTGCCGATCGCCGGGGGCCTGCTGGTTCAGGACCGCGACAACGGCGCGATCACGCGCGAGGACCTCAAGGTCGTGACCAAGCGCGCGCCCACCGAGCAGGAACTCGAAGATGCCCTGTTCGCCTGGACGGTCGCCAAGCACGTCAAGTCGAACGCCATCGTCTATGCCAAGGACGGCGTGACCGCCGGGATCGGCGCTGGCCAGATGAACCGCCGCGACAGCTCGCGCATTGCCGCCGCCAAGGCTCAGGAAGCGGCCCAGACCCACGGCTGGAGCGAAGCCCGCACGGTCGGCTCGGCAGTCGCTTCGGACGCCTTCTTCCCGTTTGCCGACGGCCTGATGGCCGCCGTTGAAGCGGGCGCGACGATGGTGATCCAGCCCGGCGGCTCGATCCGCGACGAAGACGTGATCAAGGCCGCCGACGAAGCGGGCCTGGCCATGGTCTTCACCGGCATGCGCCACTTCCGCCACTGATACCCGGCCTGCCGGACAAAAAAGGGGCGATGCACGGGTCCGTGCATCGCCCCTTTTTGTGTCAGGATCATCCCTTGGCAAAGGGCCCCGGCTCAAGGCCGGGGCGCCGCCGACCTTACCCCTTCGGCTTGTTCAGGACCGAATCCGGGTTCTCCTGAATCCGCATCTTGCCCATCGGCGGCTGAGGCGGCGGCACATGATCGGGAATCTGCACAATCGCCGGTGCAGGCTGGGCCCCCGGTGCGGTTACCCGCCAGATCACCCCGCCCACGTCATCGCTGACCAGAAGCGCGCCATCCTTGGCAAAGGCCACCCAGGTCGGCCGCCCATGAGCCTTGCCATCCTTGGTCAGAAATCCGGTCAAAACCGGCGCAGGCGGCGCGGGCAGAACATTGCCATGATCGTCAAAACGAACGAAAACAACATCATAACCAGCCAGCGGACGGCGATTCCACGAACCATGCCGCGCCACGAAGGCGCCATCGGCAAAGCGCGTCCCCATGATGTTGCCCCCGCGCGCAAAGGCCAGGCCCAGCGGCGCGACATGGGCGCCCAGCCCATATTCGGGCTTGCGCACATATTCCATCAGGTATTCGGGCATCGGCGCCTGCACGCGCCAGTCGATGTTCTTCTTCCAGTAGACCCAGGGCCAGCCATATTGCGCGCCCAGCGGCACGTTGGAGAGGTAATCAGGCACCAGATCGGGCCCGAGCATGTCGCGCTCGTTGACCACGGCCCACAGTTCGCCGGTATGGGGGTTGAAGTCCATGCCATTGGGGTTGCGCATGCCGCCCGCGAACTGGCGCACCGAATGCTTCACGAAGTCATATTCGAAGATCGAGGCGCGATCGCGCTCGGCCTCGATGCCGTCGTCGGCGATGTTGGAGGCCGAACCGACCGAAATGTAGAGACGGTTTCCATCCGGGCTCAGCGCCAGATTGCGCGCCCAGTGCATGCCTGCGGGCGGCAGGTCCATCAGCTTGGTCGGCGTGCCGCGAAGGCTCGTCTGGCCCGGCTCGAACGGCCACGACACGACCCCGTTGTGGTTGGCGACATAGAGCCGCCCCGCGCGCCAGACCATGCCGAACGGCGAATCGAGCGCCGGATTTTCCATCACGAAACGCTGCGTCGCCGTGCCCTTGCCCACACCGTCGCGCAGCAGCACAATTGTGTTGGGCGAAGGCCCGCCTGCCCCGGCCTGGTTGAACAGCAGCCCGGCCACGAAACCGACCACCCCGCCCCCGGCGCGATCTCCGGCTGGCGCATTGGTCTGGGCGGTCAACACGTCGCCATTGGGCAGGACGGTCATCGTGCGCGGATGGTCGAGCCCTTCGGCAAAGCGGGTGACGACGAGGCCCTGCGTGGCCTGCGGCGCCTCGCCCGGCTGCCAGCCAACCGGCTTGGCAATGCCCACGGTGGGGATCGTCTGGGCCGATGGCTCGGCCAGCTTGGGGTGGGGGCCCGATGTTTCGTCGGTGGTATAGACACCGGCCGGACCACGGAATGACCATGCCAGAAACGCCACAGCGGCGATCACCAGCAGGCCAATGGCGATGAGGGACTTCTTGAGGGTGCTCATGATGGCGCGCACGGTAAGCGCGCCGGGGCTCCCCTGCAATGACAGCCTTGCAGCTTTGCGCTAGGCGGCGTGGACACATTCCACAGCGCCACGGCTGGAGGCAAAAACCGCCAGTTCAAGGAGGCGAGGCGGCGTAATATCGGGAATATTGCGCGCCGAGCCGACGCTGAAATGGCGGTTTTTGGTCCAGCCCCGAAGGGGTTGCCCTCCCAAAGGCCCCGGCAGCGTTACTCGTCCTTGACAGAGGCCCACTCTGCCCGCGTCCTCGCGCCTCGCCGGGGCCTTTGGGAGGGCAACCGTGGCGTTGTGGAATGTGGCCACGCCGCCTAAGACCCGCTCATGTACGATTTCCGCTTCGATCCCGCCGACAAGCCCACGCTCTATGCCGACCTCGCCGCCGCCGCGCGCGGGCTGATCCATGGCGAAAGCGATGGCGTGGCCAACATGGCCAACCTCGCCGCGCTGCTCGCGCTGGCCCTGCCCGATTGCAACTGGACGGGGTTCTATCGCCTCGTCGGGGAAACGCTGGTGCTCGGTCCCTTTGCGGGCAAGCCGGCCTGTATCCGCATTCCGCTGGGCCAGGGTGTCTGCGGCGCGGCGGCAGCCAGCGGCGAAACGCAACTGGTGCGCGATGTTCATGCGTTCCCCGGCCACATCGCCTGCGACGCGGCGAGCGCCTCGGAACTGGTCGTGCCGATCCTGCGCGATGGTGCGGTGATCGGGGTGATCGATCTCGACAGCCCGACGCTGGGCCGTTTCGATGAAGAAGACGCGCGCGGAATCGAGGCGCTGGCGGCAGTCATCGCCGAGGCGATCTGAAGCCTTGCCTCAACGCGGTGAGGGAAAACCGCAAGGCAGGGTTCCCCTCACCGCGAAAAAATCAGATCGCCCCGCCCGTCAGTCGCTGGCAGATCAGGTCCAGCTGATCGAGCGTCTTGTAGCGGATCACCACCGAGCCGGTGCGCGGATCGGCATCGGCGCTGATCGTGACCTTGAGCCCCAGGAATTCTTCCACATGGGCCTGCACCGCCGCGATATCGGCTGAATCAGACGGATCGCGCTCGGCCCGCGCGCGGCGCGGCGCCGTTTCGGGCCGCGTGGCGCGCTTGGCCATGCGTTCGGCATCGCGCACCGAGAGCCCCTTGCCCACGATATCCTTCGCCAAAGGCAGCGGATCGGGCACCGAGACCAGCGCACGGGCATGGCCCATGCTCAGTTCCTCGCGCTGCACCATGTCGAGTACGTCTTCGGGCAGGACGAGCATGCGCATCAGGTTGGCGACATGGCTGCGCGACTTGTCGACGAAGCGGGCGATTTCCTGCTGGGTCAGCCCTTCGGTCTCGGACAGGCGCTGATAGGCGCGCGCCTCCTCCACCGGGTTGAGGTCTTCGCGCTGGAGGTTTTCGATCAGGGCCAGCGCGGTCACTTCGCGCTCGTCGAGCTGACGCACGATGGCGGGGATCTCGTGAATACGCGCGCGCTGGGCCGCGCGCCAGCGACGTTCACCAGCAACAAGCTGATAACGCCCCGGTCCGTGCGGACGCACGATCACCGGCTGAATCACCCCGCGCGCGGCGATCGACTGCGCCAGTTCGTCGAGGGCTTCTTCATCGAAGTGGCGACGCGGCTGATCAGGGTGCGGCTCGATCTCGGCCACGGGCAGCATGGCAATGCCGGTGCTGGCGCTCGTCGCCACGACGGTCGGCCCTGCCGCTACAGCAGAAGACGCCACGGGCGCCATCGTTGCCACACCACCGGCAGCTGGGGCTGCCACAGGAGCAGGCGCGGGACGCACCAGCGCTTCCTCGCGCCGGGTTTCCCCGAGCAGCGCACCCAGCCCCCGGCCCAGTGCCGCGCGCTTGGGTGCCTTTACCGCACCGCCACTGCCGCCCTCACCGCTCATGCCGCTTTCCTCTGTTCGGGCAGGCGCGCGATCAGTTCACGCGCCAGTTTCATGTAGGCCTGCGAACCGGTGCAGGCGTGGTCATAGATCAGCGCGGGAAGCCCGTGGCTCGGCGCCTCGGACAGGCGCACGTTGCGCGGGATCACCGCCTCGAACACGAGGTCGCGCAGGCACGAACGCACGTCATCGGCCACCTGATCGGTCAGGCGATTGCGGCGGTCGAACATGGTCAGGACGATGCCGAGGATGCCCAGATCGGGGTTGAAGCGTTCCTGCACGCGCTCGACCGTCTGGAGCAACTGGCTCAACCCTTCGAGCGCGAAGAATTCGCACTGGAGCGGCACCAGCAGGCTGTCCGCCGCCGCCATGGCGTTGAGGGTCAGCAGGCCCAGCGAGGGCGGGCAATCGATCAGGCAGATCTCGTGGGTGGTATCGCCCGCGAGCGCGGCGCGCAGGCGGCCCGTGCGATCCTCGACAGAGACGAGTTCGACTTCGGCGCCCGAGAGGTCGACCGTCGCTGGGACCAGATCGAGACCGGGAATGCGGGTGGGCACCGCGCATTCGGCCACCCCTGCCCCATCGATCAGGATGTCATACGAGGACCGGTCGCGATCCGCCGCATTGAGGCCGACGCCGGTGGAGGCATTGCCCTGGGGATCGAGATCCACCAGCAGAACTTTCCAGCCCGTGGCGGCAAGCGCAGTCGCGATGTTGATAGCGGTGGTGGTCTTGCCCACGCCGCCCTTTTGATTCGCAATGGCGATGGTGATCATCGACGGGACCCTCGTTGGAGTGACCCACCCGGTCGGGCAGGCTTCGGGGGATTGCCACCCAGCAAGCGACCGGCGATCACACCAGCGGCAGGATCGGTCAGCGATTGTTCCACGTGGAACAGGTGCCGCCAGGTTTCGGGCAGTATAGCCAATTCCTGCGCAGCCTTCGCCCCTTTTGGCAGCAACCACACCGTTTCCGATGTGGAAAAACGCGCAGAAATCGCAAGAAGCTTGTCCAGCGGCGCAAAAGCGCGCGCCGAAAGCACCGCATGCTGTTGATCTGGCAGGTCTTCGACGCGTGCCAGAACGACTTGCACATGGGCAAGATCCAGTTCCTGTGCGGCGCGGGCCAGCCATTCGGTCCGCAAACGACGCGAATCGACCAGCGTGACCGGGCGTTCGGGCTGAAGCGCGGCGATGACCAGCCCCGGAAAGCCCGCCCCCGTCCCCAGATCGAGCCAGGAGCCCTCGGGGAGTGTTTCACGTGGAACAGCCAGAAGCTGGGCGCTGTCGACAATGTGGCGCTGCCAGACCATCGGGATCGTCCCACGGGCGATCAGGTTCTGCCGCTCGTTCTCCTCGACCAGAAGATCGACGAGGCGGGCCAGACGCGCCATGGTCATGTCATCGACATGAAGCACCCGGCGCAACCAGTCCCGCGCCTCGGCCTCGGTAGTGATGGGGGTGGTGATGGGGGCCTGAACCATCGTGGTCTCCTGCGAATTGCCCTGCATATCTGGCGTCATCATGCCGCGACCCGGCGCTTGGCATGGACCAGCAGGCTGGCCAGCGCCGCCGGGGTGATCCCCGCCAGACGCCCGGCAGCCGCCAGTGTTTCGGGCCGGGCCTGACTGAGCCGCTCGACCATCTCATTGGAGAGACCGGGCACCTGATCATAGGGAAAATCGGCCCCGAGCGGGACACTCTCGTTGGCACGCAGATCGCGAAGCTCGGCCTCCTGCCGCGCCAGATAGGGGGCATAGGCGGCGTCTTCCTCCACCTCCTCGACCAGCAGCGGATCGGCGGGCATGGCGTCATCCACCCATGGAGCGAGATCGGGCAAGCGCACTTCGGGGAAGCGCAGCCATTCCATCAGGCTCCGCCGTGCCCCATCCGCGCGGACAGAGAGCCCGGCACGCGCCATCTCGCTCGGGGTGGTTTCCTGTGCCAGCGCCGTCTCCAGACGCGCGCGCGCCGCAAGCCGCTGCTCGAACCACGCGCGCCGTTCAGGGCCGACACAGCCCGCCGCGATGGCCAGTGGCGTCAACCGGGTCGAGGCATTGTTGGCCCGCAGGCGCAGGCGATATTCGGCCCGTGCGGTCAACATGCGATAAGGCTCGCTCACCCCGTGGAGGGTGAGATCGTCGATCATCACCGCCATGTAGCTGGCCCCACGGTCGAGCGGGGCAGGCGCGGTTCCGCGCACGGCGGCGGCCGCATGCATGCCCGCCACCAGCCCCTGTGCCGCGGCTTCCTCGTAGCCGGTCGTGCCGTTGATCTGGCCCGCGCAATAGAGCCCCGGCACGGCATGAAGCTCCAGACTGGGCTTGAGCGCGCGCGGGTCGATATGGTCATATTCGACGGCATAGCCGGGCACGACCACCTCGACCTGCTCCAGCCCTTCCATCGAACGCATCATGCCGATCTGGACATCGGTGGGCAGCGAGGTTGAAAGCCCATTGGGGTAGACCAGATGATCGTCCAGCCCCTCGGGTTCGAGGAAGACCTGGTGGCTGTCGCGGTCGGCGAAGCGGAAGATCTTGTCCTCGATCGACGGGCAGTAGCGCGGCCCCCGCGCCCCGATCGCGCCCGAAAACAGGGGCGAGCGATCCAGCCCGGCACGGATGATGTCGTGGGTGCGGGCATTGGTCCGGCTGATCCCGCAGAAGATCTGGGGCAGCGGACGCGATGACGTCAGCGGCGACATCGTCCAGGGTTCGACGTCACTGTGCTGCTCTTCCAGCCTTGCCCAGTCGATAGTCCGGCCATCGAGGCGCGGCGGCGTCCCGGTCTTGAGCCGGGCCATCGGCAACTCGGCCTCGCGCAACTGGGCGGCCAGACGGTGGGCGGCATCCTCGCCGATGCGTCCGCCTTCCATCCGCTCCTCGCCCCGGAACAACCGCGCGCCCAGAAACGTGCCGGTACACAGCACCACCGCCTGCGCCGCCAGTGCGGTGCCATCGGCAAGGGTCACCCCTTCCACCCGGCCCCCGGACAGACGCAGCGCCGCTGCCTCTCCGGCGATGACGGTCAGCCCGTCCTGCGCGCCGACGATGGCCTGGACCGCCGCCTTGAACCGCTTGCGGTCGGCCTGAACACGGGGCCCCTGCACCGCGCTGCCCTTGGAACGATTGAGCATCCGGTAGTGGATCGCCCCGGCATCCGCCGCCTGCGCGATGACACCATCGAAGGCATCGACCTCGCGCACGAGGTGCCCTTTTCCAAGGCCGCCAATGGCCGGGTTGCAGCTCATCGCCCCGATCTTGGCGGGATCGAAGCTGACCAGCGCGGTGCGCGCGCCCATGCGGGCGGCAACGCAAGCCGCCTCGACGCCGGCATGACCGCCGCCGACCACGATGATGTCGAAGGAATGCATGGGCTCTGCCCTATCGCGATGGGCGTCTGGGGTCAAAGCGTGTTTCACGTGGAACATCGCAAAGGGGAAACCCTTCCCTTCGTCATTCCCGCGCAGGCGGGAATCCAGAGGACGGGCCCCTGCTGGATTCCCGCCTGCGCGGGAATGACGAAGTAGGGAGCTACTTCCCGATGCAAAAGCGCCCGAACAGCGCATCGAGCATGTCTTCCGTCCCGGCCCGGCCCACCAATGTATCGAGCGCGCGGCGGGCGAGGCGCAATTGCTCGGCCGCCAGAAGAGGGTCTTGTTCCGCACACGAGCCAAGCAAGGCCGCGCGCACTTGCGCAAGCAGACCGTGCTGACGGGCATTGAGGGCCGCCTCTCCCGGCACGGGCAGGCTGGCACGGGCATGGGCGACGAGGTCTGTCCGCAGGGCTCCCAGACCTTCCCCGCTATGGACCGAGAGGCGGTGGCGGGGGCTGGCCTTGGCCGGGGCGGCGGGGTCGTCGCTGCGGGCGGAAAGCTCCCACAACGGGGTCCCCTCTGGCCCCTCCCCCTCGGGACCAAGCCAGAAGATCAGGTCGGCCCTGGCCGCTTCGGCGCGGGCGCGGGCGATGCCGATGCGCTCGATCTCGCCTGCGCCCTCATCGCGCAGGCCTGCGGTATCGACGAAGGTGAATGGCACGCCTTCAATGGCCACGCTGCGGGTGAGCACGTCGCGCGTGGTGCCCGGTTCGGCAGCCGTGATCGCGGCTTCCTGTTCGACGAGGGCATTGAACAGGGTCGACTTGCCGGCGTTGGGCGGGCCAGCGAGAACCACGCGGAAGCCCTCGCGCAGAGGTTCGGCGCGGGGACGGTCGAGCCAGTGGGCCAGGTCCTGGGCCAGGTTGCGCGCGGTATCGGCAAAGCCGGGCGGCAGCGTTTCGCCCCCCTCCTCCACATCATCCTCGTCCGAGAAATCGAGCAGGGCTTCCAGTTCGGCAGACAGCGTCAGCACACCCTGACGCCATCCCTCGACCGCGCGCGACAGCACGCCATCGGCCATGGCCAGCGCGGTGCGGCGCTGGAGTTCGGTTTCGGCGCTGAGCAGGTCGGCCAGGCCTTCGGCCTCGTTGAGGTCGATCCGGCCATTGGCGAAAGCGCGGCGGGTGAATTCGCCCGCCTCGGCCCGGCGCAAATCGGGAAGACCGGCCAGCACGCGCTCGACCGCCGCGACGACGGCACGGCCACCATGAAGATGCAGTTCGACGCTGTCCTCGCCCGTGGCCGTCGCCGGGCCGGGCAGCCACAGGACCATCGTGGCATCGAGCAGGCTGCCATCGACAGGGTCGTGCAAATGGCGAAAGCTGGCGCGGCGCGGCGGCGGCAGGTGCCGCCCGGTCAGACGGCGAAGGGCGGTCCCGGCGTGGGGGCCGCTGATGCGGATCACGGCAATGCCTGCCGGAGGGGCGCCCGAGCTGAGGGCAAAGATCGTGTGCGCGGTCATGAACCCCGCCCTAGCCGATCTGCCCTTTCCTGTCGTCCCGGACAATGGCCCGCAACCTGTGGGTGGCCCTTACTTCTTCTCGCCGTTCATCCCGGCCTTGAAACCGGCCATGGCGGCCCCTGCCCCATGCTCCATGAACTGCTGGAACAGCTTGAGCCCCATCTCGCCCATCGGGGCGATCTGCCGGGCATAGCCCTGCAACTGTTCGAGGCTGTGGCCCCCCTGCATGGCCTTGGCAATGGCCTCGACATAGGCGTCGTTGGCCTTCGAGACGTCAGGCAATCCGAGGAAGCGGCGGGCCTCTTCCGGGCTGCACTCGATTTCGACATTCACTTTCATGGCGAGCCTATCTCCCGTATGATATTGTCGAAGTGCATGAGCGTGTCATGTCTGGCTGTCAAAGTCCATGTTTGGGCTCCACGACCGGGGTTCAAGCCCGGACTCGATGCAAGCCTGACGGAAACCGACCAACGGCCGATAAACATCCCCGGTGAATTCCCGTCAGGCAGGGTTGCGCCGGATCAATGCGACAGGCTCCGGAGTGTTCCACGTGAAACACGGCGCTTTTGCTCAACAGGCTCCGGGGCAAAAGCGCCAAGCACCAAAGGAAGGCAAACCCATGCGTTTTGGACTGGCCGCCTGGCACCGGGCAATGCTCGCGGGGTGCCCTGACGAACTCCTGATCGATCTTCTGGCCGACGAAGCCGTGTTCCATTCGCCGGTGCTGCACACGCCCCAGCAGGGCAAGGAGGCTGTCGCGCTTCATCTCGGCGCGATCTGCCGGGCTATCGGCACCACCGGTTTCACGTATGTCCGCGAACTGGTCGACGGGCCCGAGGCCGCGCTCGAATTCACCGCGCAGATCGATGGCGTGGAAATGAGCGGGGTTCACCTGATCCGCTTCAACCTTGAAGGGCGCATCGTCGACTTCACGGTTCTGGTGCGTCCGTTCGATGCCGCCGACCGGCTCTGGCGCAAGATGGCCGAAGCCTTGCAGGACGAATAAGGAGAGGGCTTCCCTCCCCCGATGCTGCGCACAAAAAAAGCGGGGCCCGGTTTCGGGCCCCGCTCTTTTTGCGCAGCATGAACGCCGTGGGGCGTTCTTGCGGGTATGCCTTACTGGTTCATGGTCGCGAAGAAGTCTTCGTTGGTCTTGGAATCCTTCATCTTGTCGAGAAGGAATTCCATCGCGTCGACCGTGCCCATCTGCATGAGGATGCGGCGCAGGACCCACATCTTGCTGAGTTGGTCGCGCGGAACCAGCAGTTCTTCCTTGCGGGTGCCGCTCTTGCCCACATCGAGCGCGGGGAAGATGCGCTTGTCGGCCACCTTGCGGTCGAGCACGATTTCCGAGTTGCCGGTGCCCTTGAATTCTTCAAAGATCACTTCGTCCATGCGGCTGCCGGTGTCGATCAGCGCGGTGGCGATGATCGAGAGCGAACCGCCTTCCTCGATGTTGCGCGCCGCACCGAAGAAACGCTTGGGACGCTGGAGCGCGTTGGCGTCGACACCGCCGGTCAGCACCTTGCCCGACGAGGGCACCACGGTGTTGTAGGCGCGGCCCAGACGCGTGATCGAGTCGAGCAGGATGACCACGTCGCGCTTGTGCTCGACGAGGCGCTTGGCCTTCTCGATCACCATCTCGGCGACCTGGACGTGACGCGAGGCGGGTTCGTCGAACGTCGAGGAGATCACCTCGCCCTTCACCGAACGCTGCATGTCGGTCACTTCTTCCGGGCGTTCGTCGACCAGCAGGACGAGCAGGAACACTTCGGGGTGGTTGTCGGTGATCGCCTTGGCGATGTTCTGGAGCAGCACGGTCTTGCCGGTGCGCGGCGGCGCCACGATCAGCGCGCGCTGGCCCTTGCCCTGCGGGCTGACCAGATCGATCACGCGAGCCGACTTGTCCTTGACGGTCGGGTCGAGCGTGTCGAGCTTCAGGCGCTCGTTGGGATAGAGCGGGGTGAGGTTATCGAAGTTGACGCGGTGGCGCACGGCCTCCGGCTCGTCGAAGTTCACCTTGATCAGGCGGGTGATCGCGAAATAGCGTTCGCCATCCTTGGGCGCGCGGATTTCGCCTTCGACGGTGTCACCCGTGCGCAGGCCCCACTTGCGGACCTGGTTGGGCGAGACATAGATGTCGTCGGGCCCGGCCAGATAGTTGGCCTCGGGGCTGCGCAGGAAGCCGAAACCGTCGGGGAGAACCTCGATCGTGCCGATGCCGAGGATTTCCTCGCCATCGTCCGCCACTTCCTTGAGGATGGCGAACATCAGGTCCTGACGGCGCATCGTGCTCGCGCCTTCCACGCCCAGCTCTTCGGCCATTCCGACCAGCTCGGCGGGGGTCTTCTTCTTGAGTTCCTTGAGATGCATTTTCTGTATGTTCCGAATGCGGACGTTTCCGGGTTGGGAAATGGCCGGCGGGCCGATGGGCTTGGAGAAAGCAGGCCCGGTCGCATCGTCTGCGACCCTCTTGCCGGACAGGCCATGCGTTATGCCTGCTTGAGGTCAGCGTCAATCGGGGGATTGTCGGGATTGCGCCCGGATGGGCCGAAAAGGCGGTGTTTTTGGGGTTTTCGGCGTTGTGGAGGGCCCCGGATCAGGTCCGGGGCGACGGAAGGACTGGAAATGTCACGTCGCCCCGGCCTTGAGCCGGGGCCCTCAACCGCCCTTTGCGATCAGAACGGCTTGAGGATCACCAGGATCACGATCAGCACGCCCAGAATGCCCGGAACTTCGTTGAGCAGGCGCAGTTGCTTGCCGCTCAGGCCGCGTTCGCCACGCGCCAGAGCCCGGTGATAGCGCGCCAGCCAGATGTGATAGCCGGTCAGGACCACGACCAGCAGAAGCTTGGCGTGGAGCCAGCCTTGCGTGAACCAGCCGCCCGTGACCGCCATGGCGAGCCCCAGAATCCACACGACCGCCACCGAAGGGGCCATGATGATCTTCATCAGCTTGCGCTCGCGGTCGGTCCAGACCGCGTTTTCGGGCGAATTGACCGGCGTTTCCTGATGATAAACGAACAGACGCGGCAACATGAACAGCCCCGCCATCCAGAAGATCACGAAAATGACGTGGCCGGCCTTGAGCCAGAGATAGAGCATAGAGAGCACCTGCAACATGAGCCTTGTTCTAGCGCCGGAGAAACAGGACCGAAACGCCCTTTTCGATGAAACGTCGCCAGATTCCGGGAACTGGCGCTGGTTGCCATGCCCGCCCTGGCCAAAGCTGATGGGGTGCAGGGGGCGCTGCCCCCTGCTTTATCCCCTTACTTCTTGAGCCAGCGGGCCATCCAGTCGAACACCGTCTTGTGCCACTGAAGCGAGTTCTTCGGCTTGAGCACCCAGTGGTTTTCATCCGGGAAGACCAGCAGATCGGCAGGCACGCCCTTGCGCTGGAGCGCGGTGAAGGCCGCGATGCCCTGCGTGTAGGGGATGCGGAAGTCCTTCTCGCTGGTCACCACCAGCATCGGCGTGTGCCATTGGGCGACATGGTTGACCGGGTTCCACTTCTCGAAGGCCTCGGGGTCTTCGTAGTAGGCGTGGCCGCCGTGTTCCCATTCGTCGAACCAGAGTTCCTCGGTCTCGTAAGCCATGGCGCGGGCATCGAACACGCCGTCGTGCTGGACGATGCACTTGAACCCGTCGGGCCAGTTGCCCTCGATCCAGTTCATCATGTAGCCGCCATAGCTGGCCCCGGCGGCGCAGGCGTTGGACGGATCGACAGCCGAATCCTTGGCCGCGGCGGCGACCATGCCCTTTTTCAGGTCTTCGAGCGGCTTCCCGCCCCAGTCCTTGTTGATCGCATCGACGAAGGCCTGACCGTAGCCGGTCGAGCCGTGGAAATCGATGGTGACGGCAGCATAGCCCTGCGAGGCCCAGAGGCGCGGGTTCCAGCGGGTCGACCAGCTGTCGTTGAACGAGCCCTGCGGCCCGCCATGGACCATGAGCACGGTCGGCAGCTTGCCGGTGGTGCCGGCTGGCTTGAGGATCTGGCCCCAGACGGTGTCGCCATTGGCCCCGGCGAACGAAAACCGCTCGACGGTGACCGGTGCCTTGCCCGCCATCGTCGTGGTGGCGATGTCGGTCAGGCGGGCAGCCGGGCTGCCCGGCTTGCCCAGATAGAGTTCGGCCGGTGCATCGAGGCTGTCGCGCTTGATCAGGAAGCGTTCGCCCGCCAGCGGGATGATCTGGCTGACATGCCCTTCACGGCCCGGATGGAAGACGAGGCGCGTGGCCTTGCCGCTGGCGAGGTCGACACGGAAGGCGGGCGCATCGAGCACGTCCTCGGCGGTGGCGATCAGCGCCTTGCTGTCGGGCGTAAAGGCCAGCGAACTGACCGAGCGGTCCCAGTCTTGCGTGAGCGGGCGCACGGTGCCGGTCGCAAGGTCCATCAACTGGATAACCAACCGGTCGCTTTCATAGCCGGGACGGGCCATTGCCGCCCAGGCCAGCCAGCGGCCATCGGGCGAAAGCGCGGGGCTGGTGTCGGTGGCGTGGTTGGCTGACGTCAGGTTGCGCGGGGCGCTGCCATCGATGGGGGACCACCACAAGTCGAGGTTGGTCGAGGTCGGCTCGTGGCGGTCGGCCTGCCGCGCGGCAAGGATCACGGCCTTCGAATCCGCGCTCCACGCCAGTTCGCCGCCATCGCCGAAGGGCTTGGACGGGCTGTTGCCGGTAAAACCACCGTGGGCCGGATCGCCATCGAGCGCGTGCCCCGTGGCCGGATCGGCCTGACCGCCGCGCAGGGCATAGGCAAAGACGCGGCTGTAGACGCCCGGCGTCTGCCAGGTGTCCCAGTGGCGCACGAAGCCCACGCCGTCGGTGTAATGGCGTCCGGTTCCAGGCCCCGGCAGGCTCTGGTCGCCGTCGCCATGGGGAAGATCGGCGCAGCCGCCGAACGTGGCGCAGGCGCGGGCCACTTCGCCCCAGACGGCCAGTTTCTTCCCATCGGGCGAGAGCTTGAAGCCGGCTACTTCGGCGGCAAACCCGGTGGCCTGAATGGGCCCGCCCGCGCTGCCATCGGCGCCGGGGAGAACCGACCAGACCTGGCTGGTGGAAGATCCCTTGTCCGACAGGAACCACAGGCGGCCATCGGGGGAAAACGCCGGGTCGCTGGCGTCGCTGCTCCAGTCGAGCCTGACAGGACGGGCATTTTTGCCCCCCAGCGGCAGCAGCCACAGCGCCGTCGACCGTTTATAAGTCTGTGGATTGCTTGTGGTCAGCGCATAGACCGCCAGATGGCCATCGGGCGAAACGGCGACCGATCCCATGCGCGGGAGCGTGACGAGATCCTGCGCGGTCATCGCGGGACGGGAAGATTGGGCGAAAGCTGCCGGCGCCGCCGTGAGCGCCAGCGCTGCGAGCGTGAGCTTCAGCGTGGTCATGGTTGCACGGGTAACCGGCTTGGGGCTCCGTGCAAAGGGACCATGGTGTCTCAGGGGTGTCTCAGGGGGAAATGGGCCGCGCCGCGTGGTGGCGGAGAGCCCCGGACATGATCCGGGGCCCTCCCCAGCCCTGCTTTCCCGACAGGATCAGCCCCGGCTCCAGCCGCGCACGGTGGCGAGCAGCTGTTCGACATGGGCGATCGGGGTGAACTGGCCGATGCCATGGCCCAGATTGAACACATGCGGACGCCCGGCGAAGGCTTCGAGCACGCGCAGGGTCTGGGTTTCGAGTTCCGCGCCGCCCGAAAGCAGCAGCAGCGGATCGAGATTGCCCTGAACCGGCATGCCCTCGGGCAGTTCGCGCGCGGCCCACACGGGGTCGATGGTCTCGTCCACGCCGACCGCGTTCACGCCCGTTTCGCGGGCATAGGCGGCCAGTTTCTCGCCCGCGCCCTTGGGGAAGCCGATCACCGGGACATGGGGATAGCGCGCCTGAATCGCGGCGGCGATCTTCTGGTTGGGAGCAATGACCCAGCGTTCGAATTCGCGCGGGGCGAGGCTGCCTGCCCAGCTGTCGAAAAGCTGGAGCGCCTCGGCCCCGGCTTCGACCTGCCCGGCCAGATAATCGATGGTCACCTCGACGATGGCATCAATGATCGCCTGGAACGCTTGCGGATCGCGATAGGCATAGGCGCGCGTTTCGTGATGGTCGCGGCTGCCCTCGCCCGCGACCATGTAGGTCGCCACGGTCCACGGACTGCCCGCAAAGCCCAGCAGGGTCGTCTCAGGGCCGATCCGGGCCTTCACCCGCTCCACGGTGGCATAGATCGGCGCAAGGCGCTCTGGCACGGCCTGGAGGGCACTGAGCGCGGTATCGACGAGCCGGGGCGAGAGGCGCGGACCCTCGCCAGCCAGAAACGCCAGATCCTGACCCATCGCATAAGGCACGATCAGGATGTCGGAGAACAGGATCGCGCCATCGAAGCCAAAGCGCCGGATCGGCTGGATGGTGATCTCGGCAGCCGCCTCGGAATCATAGACGAGTTCGAGGAAGCCGCCCTTTTCGGCCCGCAAGGCGCGATATTCGGGAAGATAGCGCCCGGCCTGACGCATGAGCCAGACTGGACGACGGGAAAGGTTCACGCCCTTGAGCGTTTCGAGAATGGGGCCGGGCATCGCGAGGTTTGTCCAATCCAATCAAAAAAATAGATTCTTATTAAAATGGATTCAGGTGATGTTGGGGCTGTGGAAACCGGGGATTGCGAGGCTCTGCCCGATTTGTCCCGAATGCTCCACAAAATTCATGGGGGTCGAATCCTGATGACTCCGGGAGCAAGGTAAACTTCTCCTCGATTCCCACAGCCTGTGGGAATCTCTGTCCCCATGTGGGAGACTCCCGGTGGGAAGGACTCGCTGTGGGGGTGAATCCGGCCTCCAAACTTGTCGTCGGTTTCGTCCCGTGGTTTATCGTCCCCCTTTCCACAGGGTTACGCCGTCCATCGGGAAAGGGCGTATTTTCCGCAGTGCACAAAAGAGGCCCCATGGCACGGCTGCATCTCCATCTGCTTTCCGACTCGACCGGTGAAACCCTTGAAATGATAGCCAAAGCGGCGCTCGCTCAGTTCGAGGACGCCGATGTTGTCCGCCATTTCTGGCCCATGGTCCGTTCGCAGCAGCACCTCGACCGGATCCTTGGGGAAATCTCGGCCAATCCGGGGCTGGTGCTGTTTACCCTCGTCAACACCGAGACGCGCGACCGGCTCGAACAGCGCTGCGCCACGCTCGGCCTGCCTTGCGTGGCCGCGCTCGATGCGGTGACCAATGCGCTCGAACAGCAGCTGGGGCAGGAGGCGCGCGGGCGCCCCGGACGCCAGCACATGATGGACGAGGCCTATTTCCAGCGCGTCGACGCGATCCAGTTCACCATCGCCCACGACGACGGGGTGGGCTGGGAAAACTGGGAAGAGGCTGACATGCTGCTCGCGGGCGTTTCGCGCAGCTCCAAGACGCCGACCTCGATCTATCTGGCCAACCGTGGCTACAAGGTCGCCAACATCCCGATCGTGGTGGAAAGCCCGCCGCCCCCCTCGCTCTATACCGTACGGCGGCCGCTGGTGGTGGGGCTGACCACCAGCCCCGAGCGGCTGATCGCGGTACGCCGCAACCGCCTGCTTTCGCTCAACCAGGCGCCCGAGACTGCCTATGTGGACAACGACCATGTCACCCGCGAGGTGCAATATGCCCGGCGCATGTTCGCCGACAACGGCTGGCCGGTGATTGACGTTTCGCGCCGATCCATCGAGGAGACCGCTGCGGCCATCATCAACCTCTACAACGAGCGCAAGGCTGCTGGTTCGTCGAATCCGGGATTGAAGGCTCTATGATTGTTCTTGCTTCGCAAAGTGCCTCGCGCAAGGCCATGCTCGACGCGGCAGGCGTCGCTTACGAGGCGCTTGCCGCCGATGTGGATGAAGGCGCGATCAAGCGCGAGCTGATCGGCATTCCGGGCGGCGAAGTGGTGCTGATCCTGGCCGAGGCCAAGGCGCTGGCGGTCAGCGCGATGATGCCCGGACGGCTGGTGCTGGGCGGGGATTCGCTGGTCGAGGTCTGTGGCCGTTCGTTCGACAAGCCCGCCAGCCGCGAGGAGGCCGCCGCGCATCTGCGGTTCTTCTCGGGCCAGACCATGCTGCTCCACAGCGCTGCCGTGCTGATGCGCGATGGCATGGCCGTGTGGCGCCACACCGAGACCGCAACGCTCAAGGTTCGCCGCCTTTCCGACAGCTTTATCGACAGCTATCTCGACAGGGAGTGGCCCGCCGTTTCGGGCTGCGTGGGGGTGTTCCGGATCGAGGCGCTGGGCGTGCAACTGTTCGAGACCATCGAGGGCAGCCACTTCACCGTGCTGGGCATGCCGCTGCTGGCCCTGCTGGGGGCCCTGCGCGCGCAAGGGGAGCTGGCGGCATGAGCACCCTTCCCGTATCCCTCCCCACATCCCTTCCCTCTGGGGCCTATGCCGAAGTGATCGGCGATCCGATCATCCAGTCCAAGTCGCCCACGATCCACAATTTCTGGCTCGAAAAGCTGGAGATCGCGGCGGACTATCGCCATGCCCATGTCACCGCCGAAGGTCTGGCCGATTATCTGGCCGCGCGCCGCGCCGATCCGGCCTGGCGCGGCTGCAACGTGACGATGCCGCACAAGCAGGCGATTGCCCGGCTGGTCGACCGGCTCGATCCGCTCGCCGCGCGCGTGGGCGCGGTCAACACGGTGGTTCCCGAGGACGGGCAACTGGTCGGCTACAACACCGACGTTCCCGGTTTTCTCGAACCGCTCGAAGGCCGCCTTGCGCAAAAGCACTATTTCCGCATGGCGCGGATCATGGGCACCGGGGGCGCCGCGCGGGCCATCGTGGTGGCGCTGTCGGAGGCGGGTTTCGTGCTGGTCCTGGCCGGGCGCGATCCGGCCAAGGCACAGGCCCTGCTCGATGAACTGGCGCGCGGGACCGATCATCACGCGGTCGATATTGCCCATTTCGCCGATCCGACCGATTTCGAATTCGATGATCGCGCCGATTGCCTCGACCTCATCGTCAATGCCTCGCTGCTGGGCATGGCGGGGCAGCCTCCGTTGCGCTACGACCTCAGCCACACGCCGCCCGGCGCGGTGTTCTACGACATCGTCACCCACCCTCTCGAAACGCCGCTGCTGGCGCAGGCGAAGGCTGCCGGCTTCGAGACCATCGATGGCCTCTCGATGCTGATCGGCCAGGCCGATTATGCGTTCCGCCACTTCTTCGGGGTCGTTCCGCCGCGTGGAGAGGCGGATCTGGCCTTGCGCGCGCGCATCGGGGCATGAGCGCATGAGCAGGCCGTTTCTGCTGGGGCTGACCGGGTCGATCGGCATGGGCAAGTCGACCGTGGCCGAAATGCTGCGCGAGGAAGGCGTGCCGGTCTGTGATGCCGATGCACAAGTGCGCGCGCTTCAGGGGCCGGGCGGCGCGCTGCTGCCCGCGATCGAGGCGGCCTTTCCCGGCACGACCGGGCCCGAAGGGGTGAACCGGGCCCGGCTGGGCGAACTGGTCTTCGGCGATGCGCAGGCCCTCGCCCGGCTTGAGGGCATCGTACACCCGGCCCTGACGCGTGCGCGCGAGTCGTTCCTGATCGAGCATGGCGCGCAGCCGCTGGTCGTTTTCGACATCCCCCTGCTCTTTGAAAAAGGGCACGAGCGCGCGCTCGATGCGGTGGCGGTCGTTTCCGCTCCGGCGCAGGTTCAGCGCGCGCGAGTGCTCGCCCGCCCCGGCATGACGCCTGAAAAGTTTGCCAATATCCTTTCCCTCCAGATGCCTGACGCGGAAAAACGGGCCCGCGCCGATCACTGGATCGATACGGGCGGCACGCTGGAACAGACGCGAAACATGGTTAAGGCCCTCGTGGCGCGTCTGCGCGAAAAAAACCCCCGGACTTGATGGCCCGGGCCTCTTGCCAGCCTCTTCGGGCAGGTCCAAGTAAAGTGCATGCGTGAGATCGTCTTCGATACCGAAACGACGGGACTCGATCCGCAAGGCGGTGATCGGCTGGTTGAACTCGGCTGTGTCGAGATGGTCAACCGGGTCGCCACCGGGGCTACCTATCATGCCTATTTCGATCCCGAGCGGGATATGCCCGCCGAGGCCGAGGCGGTTCATGGCCTGTCTGCCGCGTTCCTGTCGGACAAGCCCAAGTTTGCCGCCGGTGCGGCCGAGTTCCTTGCCTTCATCGGCGATGCGCCGATGGTTGCGCACAATGCCGGGTTCGACTTCGGCTTCATCAATGCCGAACTGACCCGTTGCGGGTTGCCCGAGGTCAGCCGTGACCGCATGGTCGATACGGTGGCTATCGCGCGGCGCAAGCATCCGGGCGCCAAGCTCAGCCTCGATGCGCTGTGCAGCCGCTATGGCATCGACCGCAGCCACCGCACGAAGCATGGCGCCTTGCTTGACGCTGAGCTTCTGGCGCAACTCTATGTCGAATTGATGGGGGGCCGGCAGATCGGCCTGGAACTGGCGGGGCAGGATGCCGCTGCCGCTGTTTCAGGTGTGGTGGCCGGTGCCTCGGGTGATGGGGCGGCGCTGGCTTCGGCCAGGGAGGCCAGCATCACCCGCGTTTTCCGCGAGCCTCGGCCCCATGCGGCCAGCGAGGCGGAATTGGCTCGCCATGCCCAGTTCATGGCGGGCTTTACCAACCCGCTCTGGTCGCGCTGACCTTCGCGGCGGCCCCTCCTGTCGGGCCGCCACGGGGGCCGGCGAACGGGAGCGGGCACAAGAAGGAGAGAAGACCCATGGACATTCGCGTTTCGGGACATCAGGTCGAGACCGGCGCCGCCTTCGAAGCCCACGCGGCTGATCGGCTTTCGGGTATCGTCGACAAGTACTTCTCCCGCGCGCTTTCCTCGCAGGTCACTTTGGGCAAGGCACCCCACGGTGGCTTTCGCTGCGATATTGTCACCCATGTGACGCAGGGGTTGATTCTCAAGGGCAGCGGCGTGGCGCAGGATGCGCATCTGGCGCTCGACCAGTCGGCTGAAAAGATCGACAAGCAGCTGCGCCGCTACAAGCGCCGGATCAAGGCCCATTCCGAGGGGGCCGATTTCGCGCGCCGCTCCGAAGAGGCCGCCTATACCGTGTTCCTCGTCGAGGAACCGGTCGAGGAGCACGAGGAACCCGCCGCCGACGCCCCGCTGGTGATCGCCGAAACGAGGGTCGATGTGCCCACCGCCACCGTCTCGGATGCGGTGATCATGCTTGATCTGCGCAACACCAATGCCCTGCTGTTCAAGAACGCGGGCACGGGGGTTCACAACATGGTCTATCGCCGTGGCGATGGCTCGATTGGCTGGGTCGAACCGGCTGGCGCATAATCGCGTGCATATCTGAGGATTTCCCATGCGGGGAGGGGTGTCCCCGCATGGGAAGTCATACAATTCGGCGCTTGCATAGGACGAGAATAGGGCGCATTGCGCCGGCATCTTGAGTGTAGCTCTGCACTGGCTGTGGCAATTTTCCTTTCATGACCACACTTTTTACCATTGATCCCCAGGCGGTACGGGTGATCCGCGCCGAATCCAAAGCGCAGATTCTCGATGCGCTGGCTGATTGCTTTGCCAGCGTCTACCAGCTCGATCGCGATCATGTGCAGGAGCGGATCGAGGAACGCGAGAGTCTGGGCAGCACCGGCTTTGGCCGTGGCGTTGCCATCCCCCACGCCCGCCTCGAACATCTCGCCCGCCCGGTGGCGGCGTTTTTCCGTCTTGAAGAGCCGGTCGATTTCGAGGCTGCCGATGGCATGCCGGTCGATTGCGTGTTCGGCCTGCTTTCGCCCGAACAGGCCGGTGCCGTCCATCTTCAGGCGCTGGCCGCGATCAGCCGCCTGATGCGCGATGATCGCATGCACCAGCGCCTCAGCAGTGCGCCCGATGCCGACGCGCTCTACGGTGTGCTCGTCAACGTCATCGACCGCGACGCGGCCTGAGCCTTTCGGCCCGGAGGCGCGCATTCCGGACGAACCCCGCCTTCCCGCCCGGCTTGAGGCTTCGGCGCTGATCCGTCAGGCCCAGGCCGAAGGTGGCTTTGCGATGGTCGTCCACAAGGGCGATCCCGATGCGGGGACCATTGCCCTCGTTTTCCTCGAAAATCAGCAGCCTGGCGAGGATCTGGCCAGCCTGTGGGAGCGCCTGCCCCAGCCCGACGGCAGCCGTCCGTGGACCTGTACGAAAAAACAGGTATCTGAAAATAAACAGGATTTTGAGGATTATCTGGCCCGCCGAACCGCGCGGGACCCCGATCTCTGGCTGCTTGAACTGACTGTCGCGAACCAGAAACACTTCGTCGGGAACGGACCGGCCCTCGATTGACTCCCCCCGGCCTGTGGATAATCCCGCAATCCATCGCAAATGCGCAGGCAGCGCCGCTTGGCATGGGGTTTGGAGGCGCTGCACGCAGACGGGGGTTTTCCGCCATGGCCCTTGCGGCCCTTGTCCGGCTTATGCCGGATTTCGGGGTCTGCACGCCGTGGCTGGCCGATCACCGCCCAATGCAAGATGGTAGATGATCGTTCCTTTTCACGTTGCCCGCGTGTCCGGTGCCGTCCGCAAGGCGGTCTATGGCATCATCGCGTTTGCAGCGTTGTGCGGCGTTTCCGCCGTACAGGCCGAGGATACCGTTCATGTCATCGCCAGCAATGGCATCAGCAAGGCTGGCCCGCAGGACCTGATGGTGGCGGTGCCCGAAGGCCCCGCCAACGGGGCGATTTCGGCTTCTGCGCCGCAATCGGCTGCTCTTGCCGCTTTCGCACCGCAAGCGCCCGCTGGCGCCCCGGCCTCGCTGGCCGACCTTGTCGAGGCGACCCCCCTGCCCGCCTCGCTCTCGCCCGAACTGGAATGTCTGGCTGGCGCGGTCTATTTTGAATCCAAGAGCGAAAGCCTCGCCGGGCAACTGGCCGTGGCCCGCGTGATCGTGGCGCGCAGCCATTCGGGCCGCTATCCTTCGTCCTATTGCGGGGTGGTCTACCAGCCTTCGCAGTTCTCGTTCGTGCATGGCCACACGATGCCCGCGATCAGCCACACCAGCCGCTATTGGGCCAACGCCGCCCGCATCGCCCAGATCGCCGATCAGGGAAGCTGGAAAAGCCCGGTCGAAGGTGCGCTGTTCTTCCACGCGGCGCGCGTTTCGCCGCGCTGGGGCAAGACCCGCCTTGCGGCCATTGGCGGGCACGTCTTCTACCGCTGAAAATGCTTTGGCAGCGGGGCGCAATGGCCCTGCCGCCGCGCTCACTGCTTCCGCAGCGCCTTGGCCCAGTCGGCCACGGTATCGACCACGGTGTTGAGACCGAGCCTGCCCGCTTGCTCGTGCCAGGCATCCGCCGCCGTGACGATGGGGGCAACCAGCGCGCTGGGCGGCAATTGATCGGCCCAGTTGGCCAGCGCGTGGGAATTGAACAGGACCAGCGCCACGCTGCTGGCGCCCAGCAGGCCCCATGTCCAGCGCCAGCCGGTCTGGAGCGTGGCATCGGCCTCGCCTGCCAGATCGATCGGAGATTCCCCCCAAGGGAGGCCGTCGGCATCCATGGGCTGTTTCTTTTTGCGCAAGACGTGCCCCCTTCAGCTCAGAACTGGAAGTAGATGAACGGGGCCATGCCCTGTCCGCGAAAGCCTTCGATCACCAGCAGCACGAAGGCGCCGAGCAGGCCCACCGTCCAGCCGGGCAGCCGCCCGAGCTGGCGCGCCAGATGCTGGACCGCCAGCCGGGGCCCGAAATGGCAGGCCATGCCCAAGGCGATCAGGCCGAGCAGCCAGGGCGTGGCCTGCGTGGTGCCTCCGGTCATTGCCGCCATCCCGCGCAGATAGGCCAGCGCGCCCGAAAACTCGGTGCAGCGGAAGAAGATCCAGCCCAGCGCCACGATGTGGAAGGTGATCACCACCCCCAGCCAGCGGGGCAGCACGGGCCAGCCTTCGGGCCGCACCTGCTGCCACAGCCGTTCGGCCACCAGCACCGTGCCATGGAGCGCGCCCCAGATCACGAAATTCCAGCTCGCCCCGTGCCACAGCCCGCCCAGAACCATCGTGCCCAGCAGCGCGAGGCAGGTCCGCCACAGCGCCTGACGCGAGCCGCCAAACGCGCCGATATAGAGATAGTCGCGCAGCCAGCTCGACAGGCTGATGTGCCAGCGGCGCCAGAAGTCCTGAAGGCTCGGCGCGCGATAGGGCTGGTCGAAATTGCGCGGGAACCGGAAGCCGAGCAGCCCGGCCAGCCCGATTGCCATGTCGGTATAGGCCGAAAAGTCGCAATAGATCTGCACTGCATAGCCATAGGCCGCGATCAGCAGGTCGAGGCTCGAATGGCTGGACGGATCGGAAAAGACCGGATCGACCAGATAGATCGAAAGATCACTGGCGATCACTGCCTTCTTGATCGTGCCCCACAGGATCAGGAGCAGGCAGGCCGCCGCTTCCTGTCGGCCGAGCCGGGGCGCGTGGCGCAACTGGGGCAGCAGGTGGCTCGGGCGCACGATGGGCCCGGCCACGAGATGCGGGAAAAAGCTCATCAGCACGGTCAGGTCGAGCAGGCGCGCGGGCCGGGTACGGCCGTTGAACACGTCGATCACATAGCTCATGCCCTGGAACGTGAAGAACGAGATCCCCACCGGCAGGATCACGTCGAGCGCGGGCACCGCATCGGGCATGCCCAGATGCTCGGCCAGCGCGGCAGCCTGCTGGGCAAAGAAATTGGCATATTTGAACCAGCCGAGCAGCGCGAGGTTGCCCGCGATGGCCAGCCACAGCCAGCCCTTGGCGCTTCCCCGCCGCTCGTGCTTCAGGCTTGTCGCAATGCGCCGGGCGAGGAACCAGTTGCCCAGCGAACTGCCGATCAGCAGCGCCACCGCGCGCGGTTCCCACAGGCCATAGAACAGCCACGAGGCGACCAGCAGCATGATCGCCCGCCATTCGCGCCCATTGGCCCCGCGCACGCGCGCCAGAGCCCGGTTGAGCGCGAAGACGACCAGGAAGAAGACGTGGAAGGGAAGCGTGGGAAAAAGCACCGTGCCGGCCTTCAGTGCGCCGCAGCGGGGCGGGCGCCAGCACTGGCATCAGCAGCGGCAAACAGATCTGCCGCCAGGCTTTCCCCGATCAGCCGCCCGCCCTCGCGCGTGAAGTGGACATGATCGCCCCGTTGCAGCCCGGCGGCGGTCCAGGCCATCGTCGTGCAGGGGCCGCCCATCGCGCCCTGCCAGTCCCAGAAGGCCAGACCCAGCGTGGTGGCCAGCCCCTGTTCGAGCTTGCGCACTTGCGCCAGATGGCCCGGTATCGCCCACCCATTCGCGCAGGCGACCGTTTCGGGGCGCTCGGGCTGGGCGACGACGGGGCGGTTGCTGCCTGCGTCAGGCGGGCCCATCAGCAGGATCGGCACCGCAGGCCCGGCCATCGCGCGCACCCGCGCCACCGCGCTGCGCATCATCGCCTCGGTCTCGTCGAGCTTGAGTGCGGGGTCGAAGCCTTCGTTCGTGCCGAAGGCCAGAATGACCAGATCGGGCCGTGCGGCGGCGATCTCGGCCCCGGCGACGGCATCGTCGGCCCGCGCCAGATGCATGACCCGCGCACCGACCACGCCCAGATTGGCCACGATGGCCCCGTTTGCGCCCGTACGGGTTTCCCACGCGGTCAGGCTGACGGTGCCGGTGTCGAGCGTAGACAGCACGACCTGACCGACCGGAACGGGCGAAACCCGCACGAAACAGGCCGCCCCTGCCGAGGGCGCGGCAAACTGGATCGGCTCGGCCGGAACGCCGTCGAACGTCACGCTGACCCCGCCCGCGCTGGGGCCGGTGAGCCCGCACAAGGTGAAACGGGTGAAGCGCGTGGCCGGGCTGTCGGCGGTCAGGCTCATCGTCGCGCCGGGCGTGCTCGTCGTCTGGGTGAAGCCCGAAAAGCCGAGCAGCGCGCCATCGGCGTGGCGCTGGGGGCCGAACAGGGCATTGCCCTGCCATTCCGGGCTCTGCCGCGCGGTGACGCCCCAGCTCAGGTAACCCTGATAGGGTTTTCCGGCCGGCATCATCCCGCGCCCGCCCTGCCCCAGCCGGATCTGAAGCGCCTGACGCAGGCCCTGGCTCACCATGTCGCCCGCCGTGTGGCTGTCGCCGATCTGGAGGATGGACAGCACTTTGGGTGCGGCCACTTTGGTGCCTGCGGCCAGTTGCGCCAGAAACGGCGCGAGAACCCGCGCATTCGACAATTGCCCCGGAACCGGCGCGGGCACCGGCACCAAAGGTGCGGCGAGAGTCAGGGGGGCAGCGGGCGCATCCTGCGCCACCGCCGGTTCATGCGGGGCGAGCAGGGCCAGAGCCGCCAGAAGCGGGACCAAAACCGGAGCAAGCAGGCGGGTGGCGGTCATTGGCCTTTTCCTCCGCGTGAGGGCATTTCGGTGTGGGATGCGGCGGGAGTATGGGCCGGGCTTGTGGACAAACCTGTCGGTTTTTCCGTGGGCAAGGCTGTGGACGAAGGCAGGACAACCGGTGGAGACGGCTTTGCCGCCTTGTTTTCGGGTGTTTGCTTGTCCTTGGCGGGGCCATTGTCCGGCGCTTCGTCGGGATGCGGCCTGGGCGGGCGGGGCTTGTGGACAAGGGACGGCTCGACCGGCTTGGGCACGGGCGGCTTGGGCACGGGGACAGAAGCGGGCAAGGGCGCCGGTCCCGGTGCCCTGGGGCCTTCCAGCAGGGCGAGGACCGGGCGGACCAGCGGCGCGGTGATCACCTCATACCCATGGAAGGTCATGTGCTTGCCGTCGTTGGCGCGGGCCAGATAATCCTTGCCGGTGGCCGGATCGACCAGCCGCAGGGAGAAGCGATGCTGGCCATCTTCGGTGCGCGGCACCGAATTGGCGAACGGCACGCCCAGCGGACAGGTCACTTTGGCGAAGAAGCGGTTCATGGCCTGAATGTCGCGGTCGTAGTCCGCGTCGCGCATGCGCGGCAGACCGACCCAGCCGACGGCCACCCCGCGCTGTTGCAGCATCTGGACCAGCGCGCGGGCGCGCTCGCCGATCACGGTTTTCCACGCCTCGCTCATGTAGGGGGCGGCATGGCCATCGACGAAGAGGCCCTGCGTGTCGTTGGCGCCGATGCTGATCAGCGCGAGGTCGATAGGCTGCCCGGCCAGCCGCGCGCGCGCATCGTCGAGCAGGTTCTGCGTGCGATAGCGGGTGAACCCGGTGCCTTCGTGGCTGAACTGGTGGACCTTGACTTCGGGATGGTGGCGGAAGGCCTGGTTGGTCGCGCTCCAGACCCCGTCGCCAAACGAATCCCCGAACACGCCGATGTGAATGGGCCGCCCCGACGCGATCGCCGCGTCGATCCGCGCGCCATGGGGGAAGCTGCCGCTGCATCCCGGAACGAGGCCGGGCAGCGGGACGGTCTTGGCCCCTGCCCCCGTCTTGTCCGCCCCCGTCTTGCCTGCGGCACGGGCCGGCATGGGCGCACCACCTTCATCGCCGCCTTCATCGGGCAGGGCCGCGCTATCGCCGCCTGTCAGCACCGAAGGCAAGACCGACAGGGGCTTGCCGCCGGTCGCAAAGGAAACACCCAGCACCGTGCCCACGGCAATGCCGATGAACAGCACGGCCCCACGATCCAGCAATACGTTCAGCTTGCGCCTGCTCAAGAACCTGTCCCGCCTTTCAGCCTCGGCTCCTATGGAGGGGGGGCCGAGGCGTCAACGGCTTCGCGGTCAGTTGCAGGGCAGACAAAGGCACGGCGCGGGGGGACGAGGCCCTCTTGGCGCGCGGTGCACAGGCTGTGGATAGCCTGTGTGTTTTGTGATGAAAGTCAGGGGATTGTCAGGGAATCAGGCGGCGTGCGGCCCGTTCGAGCAGGGTTTCGTCGTCGAGCACTTCGCCCAGCACGGCCAGCCCGCCTTCGGGCAGGCGGCGGACCATGACCAGCGTGAATTCGCGGCCCGTTTCGGGCAGATCGTCGAGGCTGCGGATCGGCAGGGTGCGCAAGCCGGCTTCGAGCGCGGCGCGCGGATCGGTGCGCGCGGTCCCTTCCTCGGCCCGGCGCAGGCGCCGCTCGGCGGCCACCACGCCCTTGAGCCCGCCCGGCGTCTGGCCGAGAAACTGGCCCAGTTCCCCGCGCGAGAGGCCGATGCGGTGGGCATGGGCCAGCGCCGTGGCATATTCGGTCAGCCGGGTCTTGTCGTAGCTGGCCCCGAAGACGAGCTTGACCACCGGGATCAGCGGCGCGCGCGCCTGCATGGTCAAACCGGCATCGGCGAGCATTTCGGCGAAGTCCTCGGGCTCGGCCTCGGCGGCGAGGGCGAAATCCCAGGCCCGGCCAATCGCGGCATAGAGCGCCTGCCGGGTGCGATCCTCGCTGCCCAGCGCCAGTTCGGCCATTTCGCGTGCGCAGGCCAGCCAGTCGGCCAGACTGTCGGGTTCGGGTTCGGCCAGCCCTTCTGTCAGGCCGGTATTTCCAAACCCGGTATTCCCGAATGATGTGTCATCAAACGTTTCGAGCGCGGGCAGGATCTCGATATCCAGATCGGCCAGATCGAGTTCGGGGATCGCAAGGTTGGGGTCGAGATCGAGCGTGGGCGCGTCCCTTCCGCGTGCCGGGCCATCGGCCCAATGGGGAAGGCCGGAGTGTGGGAGACTGGAATTGGCCGCGAAAACCGGATTGGGCATCGCGGGCGGCACATGGCTGGACAGGGGGCCGGACAGATGGCCTGCCTCGACCGGATCGATGCGGGGTTCCTTGCGGCGCGGCTTCTTGGCGCTCAGCAACTGGCCGATTTCGGCCATGATCCCGTCGGTCGTGGCCTGATCGGCCAGTTCCTTCCAGTTGATCACGCCATAGATATAGTCGAGCCGGGTGCCGTCGGAGGAAAACGGCAGCAGGATGCCGCGATAGAGGATCGTGCGGTCGCGCTGGTTGGTGAATTCGGCCTCGAAGCCGATCGGGGCCTCGTTGGCGACGATCTGGAGATAGTGATCGGTGATCCGCGAGAGAATCGAGCGGCCCGGCACCTGGTTGAGGCGCAGGATCGTGTGCGGCGCTTCGCAATCGTGGAGCAGGTGTTCGCCGACATAGGCGATGGCCGGATCATCGAGCCCGGCATCGAAATGGAGCAGCACCGAATGATCGGCAAAGGCGGGCCAATGGCCGTCGAGCAGCGGCTTCACCAGCGGGAACGGGGTTGTCCCCAGCATGCTCGCCCAGAAATTGTAGGCGCGCACCTGCATGCGGCGTTCGTCGGTTTCGAGAACCGGCGGGGGCGTATCGTCGCCGTCGAATCCCGGACTGGCCCCGTAAGCGGCTTCGAATGCGTCGCGATCACGCGTTTCCTGTCCGACATAGTCGCGCATGCCATCCATGGCCGGTCCCTCGATGCCACTGCCTCAAGGGTTCCTTCTGGCGCAACATGGTGAAGAAGCCATTAAGTCGCGCCTTTGGAATTCTCCCATGATTTTCGCGCTATGCGGCGCGTTCGGCAATCGCGCGGGCCTTGGCCAGAGTCTTCTCGGCCATGTCGCGGTGGAGCCGTTCGACCATCCGCCCGTTCACGCGCAAGGCGCCCTGCCCGGCATTGGCCGGATCGGCAAAGGCGGCCACGATGGCCTGCGCCTGGGCCACATCCTGTGGCGAAGGCGCGAAAACGGCATTGGTGACAGCCAGTTGCGCCGGATGGATCAGGGTCTTGCCGTCGAACCCGAAGGCGCGGGCCTGTGTGCATTCGGCCTCCAGCAGGGCCGAATCGTCGATCACGTTGCACACGCCGTCGATCACGACGAGGCCATTGGCGCGCGCGGCCAGCACGGCGGCGACCAGCACCGGCACGAAGGCGGCGCGGCCCGGTTCCTGCGCCATGCCGGTGTCCTTGGCCAGATCGTTGAGGCCGAGCACGAAGCCCGACAGGCGCGTCGAACCGGCCATGTCGGCGATTCGCTCGATTCCGAGCACGGCGCGCGGGGTCTCGATCATCGCCCAGAGCCCGACCGACGGCCGATAGCCGAGCCGGTCCATCGTGCCCGACAGCGCGGCAATATCGGCGGCATCGCTGACCTTGGGGACGAGAATGGCCTCCGGTTCCTGTTCCGGGAGGCTATCGGCCAGCGCGGCCAGATCGGCCTCGCCCCAGGGGGTGTCCATGCCATTGATCCGGGCGATCAGGCGGCGATGGCCAAAGCCGCCGGCGCGGATCTGGGCGGCCAGTTCGGCGCGGGCCTGTGCCTTGAGATCGGGGGCGACGGCATCTTCGAGATCGAGGATGATGGCATCGCAATCGAGGCTGCGGGCCTTGGCCAGGGCGCGGGCATTGCTGGCCGGCATGTAGAGCACCGAGCGCAACGGGCGCGAATCGTCGATCAAGTCCTGTCTCCTCTCATCAGCGCGGGCCGGTTTGGAGGAAGATCAGGCCGACGGCGAGACGGAATTGGCCTTCGGCATGCATTCCGGCCGATGACCAATTCCGGCTCGCCCGGTTTTCAGACGGTGAAGCTTTCGCCGCAGCCGCAGCTGCCCTTGGCATTGGGGTTCTGGAACACGAAACCGGCCTGGAAGTCGTCTTCCACCCAGTCCATCGTGCTGCCCACGAGGTAGAGCACCGAGGCCCCGTCGATGAAGAACGTGCCGCCCGGCGTCTCGATCTTCTCGTCCATCGGGTTGGCCGCATCGACATAGTCGACCGAATAGGCCAGCCCCGAGCAGCCCCGGCGCGGGGTCGAGAGCTTGACCCCGATGGCCCCTTCGGGCGCGCTCGCCATCAGGGTGGCGATGCGGTTTTCCGCCGAGGGGGTGAGGATCACCGCGGCGGGGCGCGCGCGGGTGCGGGTGGTGGTTGCGGTCATGGCTCAGAGCATCCCGAGTTCGAGCTTGGCGTCGTCGCTCATCTTCTGCGGGTCCCACGGCGGATCCCAGACGAGGCTGACTTCGGCATCGCGCACGCCGGGCACCGCGCCCACGCGCAGTTCGACTTCACCCGGCATCGATTCGGCCACCGGGCAATGCGGGGTGGTCAGCGTCATCGTCACGGCGACATGGCCGTCCGCGCTCACGTCGACGCCATAGATCAGCCCGAGGTCGTAGATATTGACCGGGATTTCGGGGTCGAAGATGTCGCGCAGGGCGGCGATCACGCCTTCGTAGATTTCCCCGCCCGGCGCGCCGGGGTCCTGCCCCTGCGGCTTTTCGGCGAGGAAGCCCGAGAGGTAGTCGCGCTGGCGCGGGGCTTCGGGTTCATCCTTGGGCTCGGGAATGTCGTCGACATGGGCGCGGCGGGGGGCTGCGACCGCATCGACTTCTTCGACAGTAAAGCGGGGGGTATCGGCCGTCATCCGAAGATCCTCAAGGTTCGCTCGATGCCGCGCACGAGGGCGGCGACATCGCTTTCATCGCTGTAGATGCCAAAGCTGGCGCGCGCCGTGGCGGGCACGCCCAGATGGTCCATCAGGGGCTGGGCGCAGTGGTGCCCGGCGCGGATGGCCACGCCTTCCTCGTCCAGGATCGTGCCCAGATCGTGGGGGTGGACCCCTTCGAGGGTGAAACTGACGATCCCTGCGGCATCTTCCGGCCCGAACAGGCGCACCGCGTTGAACGACCGCAGCGCCTCGCGCGTGGTGCGTACGAGCGCGGTTTCGTGGGCATGGATCGCAGGCAAGCCAATGGCCTGCACATAATCGACCGCCACGCCAAGGCCGATGGCCTCGACAATGGCCGGGGTGCCTGCCTCGAACCGCTGGGGCGCGGGGGCGAAGGTCGTGCGCTCGAACGTCACGCGGTCGATCATCGCGCCGCCGCCCTGCCACGGGGGCATCGCGTCGAGGATGTCGGCCTTGGCATAGAGCGCGCCGATGCCGGTCGGCCCATAGAGCTTGTGGCCCGAGAACACGTAGAAATCGACGTCGAGCGCCTTCATGTCGAGCGCGAGGCGGGGAACTGCCTGACAGCCGTCGATCAGGATCTTCGCGCCCACGCCATGGGCCAGCGCGACCGCGCGGGGCGCATCGAGCACCGAGCCGAGCACGTTCGAGACATGGCCGAAGGCGACCAGCTTGTGCGCCGGGGTCAGGATGCGCTCTGCTGCGTCGAGGTCGATCCGGCCATCGGCGGTCAGCGGGCAGACATCGATTTCGATGCCCGTCCGTTCGCGCAGCAATTGCCAGGGCACGATGTTCGAATGGTGTTCGAGGGTCGAGAGCAGCACGCGGTCACCGGCCTTGAGATTGGCCAGACCCCAGGTCTGCGCGACGAGGTTGATCGCCTCGGTCGCGCCGCGCGTGAACACGATTTCGCCCTCATTGGCGCCGATCAGGCCCGCGACCTTGCGGCGCGCAGCCTCGAAGGCCAGCGTCATCTCTGCCGAGCGGGTGTAGACGCCGCGATGGACGGTGGCGTAATCGACCCCGATGGCGCGGGTGACCGCGTCGATCACCGCCTGCGGCTTCTGGGCGGTGGCGCCGGTGTCGAGATAGTGCCAGCGCGTGCCGTCCGCGCCGGTGATCCCCGGCCAGTCGGCAGCGGCGGTCAGCGGGGCGAGTCTGGTTTCGCTCACAGCAGGTCCCCCAGCGCCTGAAGCGCCGCCTGGGTCAGCACGTCCTCTTCGGGCGCATCGACGAAGGCTTGTGCGATGAAGGCCTGAAGCATCAGCTTCTTGGCTTCTGCCGGGGGCAGCCCGCGCGATTCGAGATAGAACAGGCCCATCGCGTCGAGTTCGCCCACCGCGCAGCCATGCGCGCACTTGACGTCATCGGCATAGATTTCCAGCTCGGGCCGGGCATTGGCCGTCGCCGTGCGGTCGAGCAGCATGGCGCGGATCGACTGTTCGCCATCGGTGCCCACGGCCCCGCGATCGACGACCACGCGGCCCAGATAGGTGCCCGTGGCGTGCCCGGCGAGGACCGAGCGGACGACCTGGCTCGACACCGCGTCCGGTTCGGCATGGACGACTTCGGTGACGATCTCGGCGGTCTGTTCGCCGCCTGCCAGTTGCGCGGCGCCCAGATGGAAGCGCGCGCCCCTGGCCAGCCGCACCTTGACCGCGATGCGGCCATAGGCGCGCCCGGCGTTGAGCAGGCGCAAGTCGAAGCTGGCGCCCGGTTCCAGTTCGATCACCAGATCGCGCGCCGCCGGGCCCTGTTCAGCCAGCACGACCGAGAGGCTCTCGCTCTGGCCCGCAGCCACCCGCACGGTCTGTGTGGGCAGCGGCCAGAGCGTGGCGAGCGCGGCCAGATCGGCATAGCGAAATGCCTCGTCTGCGCGTGTGGGAAGGAGCGCCGCGGTGGTCACGCGACCGCCTCGTAGCCATGCTGTTCGAGTTCGAGCGCGAGTTCCGGCCCGCCCGAGCGGACGATCCGGCCACCGGCCAGAACGTGGACGAAATCGGGCTTCACGTAGTCGAGCAGGCGCTGGTAGTGGGTGATCAGCAGCACGGCCTTGTCGGGGCGGCGCATGATCGCGTTGATCCCTTCGCCGCAGATGCGCAGCGCGTCGATGTCGAGGCCCGAGTCGGTCTCGTCGAGGATGGCCAGCTTGGGGTCGAGGATGCCCATCTGGACCATTTCGGCGCGCTTCTTCTCGCCGCCCGAAAAGCCCACGTTCACCGGGCGCTTGAGCATGTCCATGTCCATGCGCAGCAGATCGGCCTTCTCGCGCGCGAGCTTGAGGAAGGCGCCGCCCGAGAGCGGCTCTTCCCCGCGCTGCTTGCGCTGGGCATTGAGCGCCTCGCGCAGGAACTGGACGTTGGACACGCCGGGGATTTCGACCGGGTACTGGAAGCCCAGGAACAGCCCGGCTGCCGCGCGTTCGTGCGGGGCCATGGCGAGCAGGTCCTGCCCGTTGAAATCGACAGAGCCGCCGGTCACGTCATAGCCGGGGCGCCCGCCCAGCGTATAGGCCAGCGTCGACTTGCCCGCGCCGTTGGGGCCCATGATCGCGTGGATCTCGCCCGGATTGATGGTCAGCGACAGACCCTTGAGGATGGCCTTGCCGGCGATTTCGTTGGAGAGGTCACTTATCGTCAGCATGGCAGTTCCCGGTCGAGCAAGGGGCAAGAAAAGCGGCGCGGTCTTCACCGTGAAGCGCGCGCCCGGATGGGGTGGCAGCAGGGGGTGTCGGCACAATCATCCGACCGACCCTTCGAGGCTGATGCCGAGCAGCTTTTGCGCCTCGACCGCGAATTCCATCGGAAGCTGCTGGAGCACTTCCTTGGCGAAGCCGTTGACGATCAGCGCCACGGCCTGTTCCTGATCGAGCCCGCGCTGCATCGCATAGAACAGCTGGTCGTCGCTGATCTTGCTGGTCGTCGCTTCGTGCTCGATGGTCGCCGAGGGGTTCTTCACCTCGATATAGGGCACCGTGTGCGCGCCGCAGTCGCCGCCCAGCAGCAGGCTGTCGCACTGGGTGAAGTTGCGCACGCCTTCGGCCTGCGGGGCCACGCGCACGAGGCCGCGATAGGTGTTGTTCGAATGGCCCGCGCTGATCCCCTTCGACACGATGGTCGAGCGGCTGCGCTTGCCGTTGTGGATCATCTTGGTGCCGGTGTCGGCCTGCTGGAAATTGTTGGTGACGGCCACCGAATAGAACTCGCCGACCGAATCCTCGCCATTGAGGACGCAGCTCGGATACTTCCACGTGACCGCCGAGCCGGTTTCCACCTGCGTCCACGAGACCTTGGACCGCGCGCCCTGGCACAGCGCGCGCTTGGTCACGAAGTTGTAGATGCCGCCCTTGCCTTCCGCGTCGCCCGGATACCAGTTCTGGACGGTCGAATACTTGATCTCCGCGTCGTCGAGCGCGACCAGTTCGACGACCGCCGCGTGAAGCTGGTTTTCGTCGCGCTGGGGCGCGGTGCAGCCTTCGAGGTAGGACACATAGGCGCCCTTGTCGGCGACGATCAGCGTGCGTTCGAACTGGCCGGTGTTTTCCGCGTTGATGCGGAAATAGGTCGACAGCTCCATCGGGCAGCGCACGCCCTCGGGGATGTAGACGAAGGTGCCGTCGGAAAAGACCGCGCAGTTGAGCGCGGCAAAGAAGTTGTCGTGCATCGGCACGACCTTGCCCAGCCAGCGCCGGACCAGTTCGGGATATTCGCGGATCGCTTCGCTGATCGAGCGGAAGATGACGCCCGCGGCTTCCAGTTCCTTGCGGAAGGTGGTGGCCACCGAAACGCTGTCGAACACCGCATCGACCGCGATCTTGCGTGCGCCCTCGACACCGGCCAGCACCGCCTGCTCAGCCAGCGGAATGCCCAGCTTTTCATAGACGCGCAGGATTTCGGGATCGACCTCGTCGAGCGACTTGGGGCCGTCCTTCTTCTTGGGCGCGGCCCAGTAATAGGCGTTTTGATAGTCGATCGGCGGGATGTTCAGCTTGGCCCAGTCGGGCATGGGCAGGGTCAGCCAGTGGCGATAGGCCTTCAGGCGCCATTCGAGCATCCACTCCGGCTCGTCCTTCTTGGCCGAGATGAAGCGCACGGTGTCTTCCGAGAGGCCCTTGGGGCCATATTCCTGCTCGATGTCGGAGACCCAGCCGTGCTCGTACTCGGCCACGCGGGCAGCAGCCTCGCGCGCGGCCTGATCCTTGACGGTGTCCTCCCGAACGGGGGTTTCGTTGATCGTTTCGTCGGTCATGCAGGCAACTCGGCAGGTACGGGGGCGACCATCGCGGCAGCCCCGGGAGAGGAGACGGGGGTAGAGGATGTGGGGCGGGCAAGCTGGACCAGCGACACCCCGGACAGAGCGCCCCGCAAGGCAGCGTCCACCGCGGGCCAGTGTGGCCGGACCGAACAGGCACCCTCAAGCGTGCAATCGCCGCGCCCCTGCCCGCTGCATGCGGCCATGGCAATCGGGCCTTCCACAGCTTCGATGATGTCCGCGAGGCTGATCGCGGCGGCGGGCCGGGCGAGCTTGAGCCCGCCGCGCGCCCCGCGCACCGACTTGAGCAGCCCGGCGGCCGACATCTTGCTGACCAGCTTCTGGACAGTGGGGGCCGGAAGGCCGGTTTCGTGGGCGAGCTGCTGGGCCGAAAGCAGCGAACGGTCGGCGCGATGGCAGCCGCAATGGCGCGCCGCCGCGCACATCATCACCACCGCATAGTCTGCCATGCTCGACAATCGCATCGCACCGCTCGCGCCATGAACCAAGGGAACGGTCAAATCAGACCGAATCGTTCCGGTTATCTAGGCGCGTGCCTTCGCACTTGCAAGGCGCGCTTTTGGCCTCAGATTCGAAAGCCGTTTTCCCGATTTCGGGCCAAAAGGGCTGGCCAAAATGTCTGTGCATCGCGGGCAAGGCTTGGCATAGCCCCTGTCATGTCCGCTCTGGCTGCCCCGATGGTTTCCGCGCTGGTTTCCGCTGTCGCGATGACGGTCATCGTCGCGGTGCGCTATCTGGCCGCGAGCGGGATTTTTGCCTGGCTCACCGCGCGCAGGGCACCGCGTGCCATGCGCATTCCGTCCGGCCAGATTCGGCGCGAGATCGGGTGGAGCCTGGTCGCCAGCGTGATCTATGGCCTTCCTGCCGGGATCATCGCCTGGGGCTGGCAGGCCCATGGCTGGACGCGGATCTACCACGATCCCCATGACTGGCCGCTGTGGTGGATGCCGGTTTCTGTGCTGGCCTATCTGCTGCTCCACGATGCCTGGTTCTACTGGACACACCGCTGGATGCACCGCCCGCGCGTGTTCCGCGCGATCCATGCGATCCACCATGCCAGCCGCCCGCCCACGGCCTGGGCGGCGATGAGCTTTCACCCGGTCGAGGCGGCAATCGTCGGGCTGTTCATCCCGGCCCTCGTCTTTATCGTGCCGATTCAGGCGGGGATGCTGGCGCTCGTGCTGGTGATCATGACGGTCATGGGGGTGACCAACCACATGGGCTGGGAAATCTTCCCGCGCGCGCTGGTGCAGGGCCGCGCGGGGCGCTGGCTGATCACCGCCAGCCATCACGACCTTCACCATGCCCGCTATGCCTGCAACTATGGCCTCTATTTCCGCCACTGGGACCGCTGGTGCGGCACCGATGCGGGCCTGACCCGCGATTTCTGAAAAGGCGTTTGATGCGAAATGCGCCGAAAGAGGCGAATTTCGGTTCGGCACCGGCCCGCTCCCCCACCCGGCCTCCCTACGATAGTACCCTATGGGAGGCCGGGTGGGGGAGCGGGCCGGTGCCGAACCATCCGAAACGACAGTTTCGGATCAGGTCATCAGAGCGAGAGGAACAGGCCCGCCAGCGCCGCGCTCATCAGGTTCGAGAGGGCGCCCGCGCACAGGGCCTTCAGGCCCAGCCGGGCGATCACCGGGCGCTGGTTCGGGGCAAGGCCACCGGCAACCGCCATCTGGATCGCGATCGATGAGAAATTGGCAAAGCCGCATAGCGCGAACGTGACCAGCGCCACGGTATGCGCCGAAAGCGTCTTGGCCTGCTGGAGGTCGATGAAGCCGACGAATTCGTTGAGCACGATCTTGGTGCCGAACAGGCCGCCTGCGGTCAGCGCCTCGTTCCAGTCGGGCGCGCCCAGCAGCAGGAATAGCGGGGCGAAGACCGGCGCGAGGATCTGCTGGAACGTCAGCCCAGGATGGCCGACCTGCCCCCCGATCCAGCCCAGAATGCCATTGGCCAGCGCGATCAGCGCGACGAAGGCCAGCAGCATGGCCCCCACCGCGACCGCCAGCCTGACCCCGGTCTGTGCCCCTTGTGCGGCGGCCATGATCAGGTTGGCCGGGCGCTGTTCTTCGGGGGTATCTTCCAGCTCGGGCTTTACGTGGGGGTTGGTGATCTGCGCGTGCGGGTCATTGTGGTCGAGCACGGGCAGGTCGATCACATGGGGCATGTCGGGCATGATCAGCTTGGCCATTAGCACGCCGCCGGGCGCCGACATGAAGGCGGCGGCCACCAGATAGTCGATCCGCACGCCCAGCCCGGCATAGGCAGCCAGGATCGTGCCCGCCACGCCCGCCATGCCCACGCTCATCACTGCAAAGACCTGCGAGGGTGTCAGCGAAGCCAGATAGGGCCGGATCACCAGCGGCGATTCGCTCTGCCCGACGAAGATGTTGGCCGCCGCGCACAGCGATTCCACCCGGCTGATCCCGGTGATCTTTTCCAGTGCCCCGCCGATCCAGCGGATCACCAGTTGCATCACGCCCAGATAATAGAGGATCGAGATCAGCGCCGCGAAGAAGATGATCGGCGGCAGCACCGCGATGGCCACGCTCTTGCCGCCCATGTCGGGCCGGGCCAGATCGCCGAACACGAATTCGACCCCGGCGTGCGAATAGGACAGCAGCGTCTCGACCGCATGGGCCGCCCCCTGAAGCGCGGCCTTGCCCGGCGGGAAGCTGAGCACGAGGGCGGCAAAACCGGCCTGGAGCGCAAAAGCGGGCACGACCACCCGCAAGCGAATCGCGCGGCGATTGGACGAGAGCAGGAACGCCAGGGCAAAGAGCAGCGCCATGCCACCCAGACTGGAAAGGATATGCATGGCGGGAAGGCCAACTCCGCTGTTTTGAAGGTCCGAACATGCGTTCCTAGCCGGGTTTGGGGCCGGGACAAAAGCGGGGATGCGCCGTTTCCTGCAAAAAATTGCAACCGGGGCACGCAACCGGAGCCCACAAGGGGGCCCGTGACGCATTATTCACTTCAATTTCACGTCAGGGGGGCTAAGGCGCTTGTCCATCATGGCCACCAATATCGACCAGACCGACTCCTATCGCACCAGCATGCTCGCCAAGGCGGAAACGCTGACCGAGGCGCTGCCCTATCTCCAGCGCTATGCGGGGAAGACTTTCGTGGTCAAATATGGCGGCCACGCCATGGGCGATCCCGAAGCCGCACACGATTTTGCCGAAGACATCGTGCTGCTCAAGGCGGTGGGCATCAATCCGGTGGTCGTTCACGGCGGGGGCCCCCAGATCGGCGCCATGCTCAAGAAGCTGGGCGTGGAATCGAGCTTCGTCGACGGCTTGCGCGTGACCGATGCGGCCACCGCCGAAGTCGCCGAGATGGTCCTTTCGGGCAAGATCAACAAGGAACTGGTCGGCTGGATCGCGGGTGCGGGCGGCAAGGCCATCGGCATCTCGGGCAAGGACGCCGGGCTGGTCACGGCCACCAAGGTCGAGCGCACGACCAAGGATCCGGGCAGCAATATCGAACGCGCGGTCGACCTGGGCTTCGTGGGCGAGCCGACCGAAATCGACCCGACGATCATCCACACGGTGAGCGCGGCGGGGATCATCCCCGTGATCGCCCCCATCGGCGTTGGCCGCGACGGCCACACCTACAACATCAATGCCGATACCATGGCGGGTGCCATCGCGGCCAAGCTGGGCGCCTCGCGGCTGTTCCTGCTGACCGACGTGCCGGGCGTGCTCGACAAGAACAAGCGCCTGCTGACCGACCTGACCCCGGAAGACATCGCCGGGCTCACCGCCGATGGCACGATCAGCGGCGGCATGATTCCCAAGCTGGAAACCTGCGTCCACGCGGTCGAGGCCGGGTGCGAGGCGGCGGTCGTGCTCGACGGGCGCGTACCCCATGCGATGCTGCTCGAAATCTTCACCGCGCGCGGTGCGGGCACGCTGATCCACCGCTGAGAGGCTGGAACCAAAGGCGGTGCGGCGCGTGGTAGAGACCATGATCCATGCCCGTCCGCGCTCCGCTGCCCTGTCGATTCTGGCCATTGCCCAGACTATCGCTCTGTCGGGGTGCGGGGGGCACGAGGCCGCGCCAGCTCCCTCCTCCCCCTCGCCCGAGGCGCGTTCTGCGTCCGATGCGGCGGAGATGACCCCGCCGCCCTGGCTGGTCTCGCCCGCCTCGCTGGCCGCGCACGAGGATGCCCCGGCAGCCAGGGCAAGCGCGCCTGTTCCTTCGGCCTCCCGCGATCCGGCTGTCGTCGCACGGGCCTGGGCCGATGCGGTCGAACAGCGTGACTGGGCGCTGGTGCGCGCTTTCTGGGGCGAGGGCGGCACGCGCAGCGGGCTTTCGCAAAAGGCCTTCGCCGCGCGCTGGGGGCAGCTTGTCCAGCCCCGCGTGACCCTTGAGGCGGGGCAGCAGGAAGGCGCGGCAGGTTCGCTCTACGATACCGTGCCTGTCACGATCATCGACGGCGCCCATCACTATCGCGGGCAGATCGTCCTGCGGCGGGCCAACGATGGCCTTGGCGCAAGTGCGGAGCAGATGCGCTGGCATATCGAGAGCACCACTTTTCCCTTTTGAACCCTCCCTTTTGAACATGAGATTTCCTAATCGGCCTTTCGCCGGTTTCCCCCGCCCTGCGCAGCGCCTAGGAGTCTGATTCGAAATTCGCCGAAGAGGCGAATTTCGGTTCGGCACCGGCCCGCTCCCCCACCCGACCTCCCATAGGGTACTATCGTAGGGAGGCCGGGTGGGGGAGCGGGCCGGTGCCGAACGATCCGAAACGACAGTTTCGGATCAGACGCTAAGGGCGGCCCATCGGCGAAACCTGATCGGAACCTGAAAGCGGCAGGAGGCATGCTCCCGATTGCCCTTCGGGGGTGGCCTGGGGTAAGGCACGGAGGAAACACAGCAGAAACGGCGGGTTTACGTGCTCTACGCTTTAATCGTCATCATCGGACGGCTGATGGACATCTTCCAGATGGTCATCATCATCCAGATCGTTCTCGGGCTGTTGATCAGCTTCAACGTGGTCAACCTGCACAACGATTTCGTGGCGGCGATCTGGCGGGCGCTCAACGTGATCATCGAGCCGTTCCTGCGTCCCATCCGTCGCTTCATGCCCGATACGCGGCCCTTCGATCTTTCGCCGATGGTGCTGTTGTTCGGCCTTTGGGCAGCGCAGATGCTGCTCATCGGGCTTGGACAGTCGATGGGGGCCCTGGTGTGAATCAAGTTGATGTGAGCGCAGATGTGATGAATTCCGACGTGAAGTTGGCCGATGTGATCGACGGCAAGGCCTTTGCTGCGGGCCTGCGCGGGCGCATCGCCACGCTGGCAGCCCGGTTCGAGGCGGAGGCCGGGCGCAAGGCGGGCCTTGCCGTGGTGCTGGTGGGCGAAGACCCGGCCAGCCAGGTCTATGTCCGCTCCAAGGGCAAGAGCACGATCGAGGCGGGCATGGCCAGCTTCGAGTACAAGCTCCCCGTAGATACCGACGAGGCCACCCTGCTCGCGCTGGTCGAGCAGCTCAACGCCGATCCGGCGGTCGACGGCATCCTCGTCCAGCTTCCCCTGCCCGCCCATCTCGACGAGCAGAAGGTGATCGCCACGATCAGCCCCGACAAGGATGTCGACGGCTTCCATGTCACCAATGCCGGGCGCCTTGCGGTCGGCCAGCCCGGCTATGTGCCCTGCACGCCGCTGGGCTGCCTGATGCTGCTCAAGGACAAGCTGGGCAGCCTTTCGGGCCTCGAAGCGGTAGTGATCGGGCGCTCGAACATCGTGGGCAAGCCGATGGCCCAGCTCCTGCTGGCCGAAAGCTGCACGATTACCGTCGCGCACAGCCGCACGCGCAACCTGCCCGAGGTGGTCCGTCGCGCCGATATCGTGGTGGCCGCCGTCGGCCGCCCGGAAATGGTCAAGGCCGACTGGATCAAGCCGGGTGCGACCGTGATCGACGTGGGCATCAACCGCGTGCCGGGCGCCGTGGAAGGCAAGACGCGGCTGGTCGGCGATGTCGCCTATGAAGACGTCCGTCATGTCGCCGGGGCGATCACCCCGGTTCCGGGCGGCGTGGGGCCGATGACCATCGCGGTCCTGCTGCGCAATGCGCTGGTGGCTGCCTACCGTCATGCCGGGCTGGAACTGGCGCCCGACGCGATCTGAATGATGGGCTGAATTTTTGCCCGGTCCCGTTGCGGGGCCGGGCAAGAGCGCGCTTGCCCGGCCCGGTCCATGCGATAGAACGGGCGCCATGCAGTTTCGTGTTTCCGGCGCGCTGGCGCTCACCCTTCTTTCCGGTCTGGTGTCCCTTGGTGGTCTGGTCCCTTGTGCGCAGGCGCAGGCGATCCGCTTTGTCGCCAACCCCAGCGCGCTGATCGCCGCCGACATCGCCACGACCCATGCCATGGAGCGCAGGGGCTGGGGCGAGGGTCTGGCCGAGACGATGGCGAAGGACGCGCAAGTGCTTTCGCCCCCGCGCGCACTGGCCGAAACGGCCCTGCACGATCTTCCGCATGGGGAAGCCCCCCACTTGCGCCAGCCCGATGGCGCCTGGATCGGCTGCGACGGCACCTATGGCGTCACGCGCGGGCGCTGGAGCGCAAAGGACGCGCAAGGGCAGGAAAGGCTGGGGGGCTGGTATGCCACCGTCTGGCAGCGCAACCTCAAAAAGGGCTTCTATCGCTGGAGCCTCACCCTTGAGGCGCCGACCGCGCAGGCGCTCCCCGCGCCCGATTTCCTGACCGGTCTCGTCGCCGATTGCCCGGTCCGCCGCCCGCGGACCGAGGCCGAGCAGCTTGCCGATCTCGACGCGCCGCGCCCGCCCAAGCCCAAAAAAGGCGCGCCGCCCCCGATGCGCCCGCTTCGCGCCGCGCTTCCGGCCGAAACCACCCCCGCCGGGGCCGACACCACGCAGGGCCAGTCCTATGACGGCACGCTGGCCTGGCGCGCGACCGTGCTGCCCGATGGTGGCCGCCGCTTCCGTGCGTGGATGTGGAAGGACGGGGCGATGCAGGAAGTCATCCACCTCGATGCCGCGCCTCCGCGCAGTGGCACCCCCAATGTTACCGTGGGAAGCTGACCTTCATGTTCCACTTGTTCCTTTCGGCCTTCACCACGCTGTTTCTGGTGATCGACCCGCCCGGCTGCGCGCCGATCTATGCCGGGCTGACCGCCGATGCCAGCCCCACCCAGGCCCGCCAGATGGCCGTGCGTGCCTGCATCATCGCCACGCTGATCCTCGTCGTCTTTGCGCTGTTCGGCGAAGCCCTGCTGGGGGCGCTGCACATCGAACTGGCCAGCTTCCGCATTGCGGGGGGGATCATGCTGTTCCTGATCGCGCTCGAAATGGTCTTTGAAAAGCGCACGGGCCGCCGCGAGGAGCGCGCCGAAAAGGTGCGCAATGCCCAGCCCCATGTCGAGGACGTGTCGGTCTTCCCGATGGCCATGCCGATGCTGGCCGGGCCCGGCTCGATCGCCTCGATCATGCTGCTGACCGCCCGCGCCCACGGCACCGAGGAAACCGCCGTGGTCCTCGCCGCGCTGGGTGTGGTCATGCTGCTCAGCCTCATTGCGCTGGTGGCGGCAACGCCGATCATCCGCGTGCTGGGCAAACAGGTGGAAGCCGTGGTCACCCGCCTGCTCGGCGTTCTGCTGGCGGCGCTGGCCGCCCAGTTCGTGATCGACGGCCTGCGCACGCAGTTCTGAACGCTCGCTGGCATACCGGGCATAGCCACCAAAGCTGCCCTATACCCCTTCGTCATTCCCGCGCAGGCGGGAATCCAGCGTCTTGCCTTGTTTGCACGAGCAACCGTCGGAACTGGATCCCCGCCTGCGCGGGGATGACGAAAAAGGGAGCAGCGCACAGTGCCTTTATTGGCAAGCCTGGTGCTTCTTCCCGCAGTTCAGATCGCCCCCGGACGCAGCGCCATCAGGCCGCGCAGCCGCGCGCGGTAGGCCGCCAGTTGCGCCGGATCGACCGCGCGGGTGCGGGCGATCATGCGGACCGACGAAGGATCGACGGCCTGCCCGCCGCGATAGAGTTCGTAGTGCAGGTGCGGCCCGGTCGAGAGGCCGGTCGAGCCGACATAGCCGATCACCTGCCCCCGGCTGACATGGGCGCCCGGCGCCACGGCGATGCGGCTCATGTGGCCATAGCCGGTGCCGATGCCCCCGCCATGGTCGAGGCGGACATATTCGCCATGCCCGCCGTGCCATCCGGCAAAGCTGACGGTGCCATCGCTGACGGCGTGGATCGGGCTGCCCCAGGGCGCGCCGATATCGATCCCGGCGTGGAGGCGGGTAAAGCCCAGAATCGGGTGGAAGCGATAGCCGAAGCCCGAGGTGACATGGCCCGCGACCGGCGCGACCAGCAGCCCGGAGTCGCTGCTGTCGGTGGCCTGTCCCTTCATCGTTTCGGGGCTGAAGAAGGCGCCATCGTTGCCCCAGCGCAGCAATTGCGCGCGCGGGTGCCCGTCGCGGCTGATCCCGGCATAGAGCAGGTCGCCCATCTCGCCCTGCCCGTCGGCGGCGCGGCGATAGGAGACGATGATGTCGAATTCGTCGGTCGGGGCGATGTCCTCGAAGGGGAGCGCGGAATCGATCGTGCGCAAGTAGTCCTGCACGATATTCGGGCTGACCCCGGCGGCGCGGGCCGAGCGGTAGAGGCTCGATCCCACGATCCCGGTCAGCCGCAGCGGCGCCACGCTGACGGGGATGGGCTGCTTGTGGAGGACCAGCGCGCCGCCTTCGCGGCGCACGTCGAGCGCGAGGTCGAAGCGCGCGCGCAGGCTCAGGCTTTCGAGCGGGCGCGGATCGAGCGGCCCGGCGTGCGGGCCCAGAACCATCTGGAAACGGGCTCCGGGGGCCAGATGACTGTTGGGCTGGCTGTCCGGCAGCGCCTGCGTGATCAGGGACGCGGTCCGTCCCGCGTCGGACTGGGTCAGCCCGGCGCGTTGCAGCATGCCTGCGATGCTGTCGGATTCGCCCAGCGTGGCGGTCATCGTGATGCTGGCCCGTTCGGGCGCGGCGGCGAGGTGGACCACGCGGGGGCCTGCCGCGAAATGGCGCCCGTTGACCGCCCCTTGCGCGAGCGGGCGGATGCCTTGCGCGGCAAATTCACCGGCGATCTGCTCGTCGAGCGCGGTCAGCGGCGCGGCGCGCAGCGGGGTGAAGCTGGGCCAGAAGGCAAGGGCAAGGCCCGCCAGCACGGTGCAGGTGGCCGCGCCATGAAACCAATGGCGGCTGCCGATGTCCTGCCCGAGGTCGTGGCAGCGCAAGGTGCGGGCGGCGGCGCGCTCGATGCGCAGGCACAGGGCCAGCCAGCGGCGGGCAAGCGGATGGGACGATTGCCGCCATGGGGCCGATAGCGCTGGCGGCGGGGGGAGCGCGTGAACCGGACGCGCGGCGGGGGCCAGCCTCCGGCTGCGATGCTGTGCGCCGGGGCCAAGCGTGCCGGAGACAGCACGGCCAAAGACGGGGCGCGGGCCCCCAGCCCCGCTGGCCAGCGTACCAAAATCCGAACCGGGCCTGTTGAAAGGGGCACTCATGGCCTGTCCCTGCCGGATCGGGGGTTAAGACCCCGTAAAATCGCGGATCAGGCCGGGATTGGGGTCAACTGTTGGCCTCGCGTTTCAGGTCGTAGAGCAGGTCGAGCGCGGCGCGCGGGGAGAGCGCGTCGATGTCGAGCGCGTTGAGCTTGTCGCGCAGCGCGTCGACTTTCTCCTCGGCGGCCTCGATGGCGGCGGCGAACAGCGGCAGGTCGCCAAGGCCGGCGGCCAGGCCCCCGGTGGCCGCGCGGCCCTTTTCCAGCTTGTCGAGCACGGCGCGCGCGCGCTTGACCACCGCATCGGGCACGCCCGCCAGCCGGGCGACGGCCAGGCCATAGGACTTGTCGGCAGGCCCCTGCGCCAGTTCGTGGAGCAGCACGAGATCGCCCTTCCACTCGCGCGCGCGGACATGGTGGAGCGAGAGCGCCGGGCAGGTTTCGGCCAGACGCTGCATCTCGTGGTAATGGGTGGCAAACAGGCAGCGGCAGCGGTTCACCTCGTGGACTGCCTCGGCCACGGCCCAGGCCAGCGCGAGGCCATCATAGGTCGAGGTGCCGCGCCCCACTTCGTCGAGGATCACGAAGCTGCGTTCGCCCGCCTGCTGGAGGATGGCGGCGGTCTCGACCATCTCGACCATGAAGGTCGAGCGCCCGCGCGCGAGGTTGTCGCTCGCGCCCACGCGGCTGAACAGGCGGTCGACGAGGCCCACGCGCGCGCTCTGCGCGGGCACATAGGCCCCGGCTTGCGCCAGCAGCACGATCAGCGCGTTCTGGCGCAGGAAGGTCGATTTGCCGCCCATGTTGGGCCCGCCCACCAGCCACAGCCGGTCGGTCGCGGCCAATGTGCAGTCGTTGGCGACAAAGCGTTCGCCCGCCTTGGCGAGCGCCGCCTCGACCACCGGATGGCGCCCGCCTGCAATGGCCAGCACCGGTTCCTCGACGACATGGGGCAGGCACCAGCCGCCCTCGATCGCGCGCTGGGCATGGCTGGCGGCCACATCGAGCCGGGCGAGCGCGGCGGCGCTGGCGGCGATACCCTCGCGCGCGGCGCTGGCCTGCGCGATCAGGTCTTCGAAATGGGCTTCCTCGGCGGCGAGGGCATGGCCGCCCGCCTCGGCGATGCGGCTGGCTTCCTCGTGGAGGGCGAGCGCGTTGAAGCGCACGGCCCCGGCCATGGTCTGGCGATGGGTAAAGCCCGAGTCGGGCTGCATCAGCCGGTCGGCATGGCGCGCGGGCACTTCGATGAAATAGCCCAGCACGCCGTTGTGGCGGATTTTCAGCGCGGCAACGCCGGTTTCGTCGCGGTATTTCGCTTCGAGCGCGGCAATCGCGCGGCGCGAATTGCCCGAGGCCGCGCGCAAGGCGTCGAGATCGGCGTCATAGCCTTCGGCGATGAAGCCGCCCTGCCCGCGTTCGGTCGGCGGGGTGGCCACGAGCGCGCGGGTGAACAGGTCGACCAACGCCTGATGCCCGGTCAGACGGGGCAGCAGCGCGCGGGCAAGATCGGGGCGATCGTCGCGCGCGGCGAGCACATCGTGGAGCGCCTGCGCCTGGGCAAGGCCATCGCGCAATTGCCCGAGATCGCGCGGCGAACCCCGTCCGGCCACGACCCGGCCCAGCGCGCGGCCCAGATCGGGCACCGCGCGCAAGGCGGCGCGCAAATCGTCGCGCAGCAGCGAATCCTCGGCCAGCCATTGCACCAGCGCCAGCCGCGCGCCGATCATCCCCACATCGAGCAGCGGCGCCGACAGGTCTTGCGCCAGAAGACGCGCGCCCGCCCCGGTCACGCAGCGGTCGACCGCGTCGGTCAGGCTGCCCGCGCGGGTGCCGCTGGCTGAAACCAGCACTTCGAGGCTGGCCCGCGTCGCCTCGTCCATCGCCATGTGCGCGTGGCCCCCGCGCGCCACCGGGGGCAGCAGGAACGGCAGGCGCCCGCGCCCGACATGGTCGAGATAGGCGATCAGCCCGCCCGCCGCCGCCAGCATCGCGCGCGAAAAGGCGCCGAAGCCGTCGAGCGTGGCGACGCCATGGATGTCGCGCAGGCGCGTTTCGCCCGCCGCGCTGTCGAAGGTGCGGCCCTCGCGAGTGACCGCCTCGGGCGGGGCCATGTCCCAGTCCTGCGGGCAGACCACTTCGCGCGGGGAAAGCCGGGCGAGCGCGGCGCCGAGCGTCTGCGCGGTGCATTCCTCCAGTTCCATCGTGCCGGTCGAAATGTCGCAGGCGGCCAGCCCCAGGCTTTCGCGCAAGGGGCAGATTGCCACCAGCACGTTGGATTCGCGCGGGTTGAGCAGGGCTTCCTCGGTGAGCGTGCCTGCCGTCACGAAGCGCACGATGTCGCGCGCGACGAGCGCCTTGGAGCCGCCGCGCTTTTTGGCTTCCTCGGGCGTTTCGACCTGTTCGGCAATCGCCACCCGGCACCCGGCGCGGATCAGGCGGGCCAGATAGCTTTCCGCCGAATGGACCGGCACCCCGCACATCGGGATCGGCGCGCCGCTATGCTCGCCCCGGCTGGTCAGCGCGATGTCGAGGATCTGCGCGGCCTGCCGGGCATCGTCGAAGAACAGTTCGAAGAAATCGCCCATGCGATAGAACAGCAGGCAATCGGGGGCCTGATCCTTGAGCGCGAGATATTGCGCCATCATCGGCGTGGGAGCAGCAGGAGTAGCAGACATGGAGGCGGGGCTAGCCCATACGCCCCGGTTTCTCAAATCATCCGTCCCGGATATGAACAATCCGCCCGTGCAGTTTTGGCGCCGTTCCTGCCCGCTCCCTTTTGCGGGCCATTCGTGCTATGGGCGCGACCCAAGGCATCACGAAGAGGCTTATGCAGGTTCCACAAGGCCGGTCCCGGTTCGGGCGGTTTCATCTCGATTGGCGCGCCGGGGGGCTGCCCTGGCTGTCGATTCCCGGTCTGATCCTCGGCACTTTGCTGATCTGCATGCCGTTCGTGCTGGTCGAAGTGCCCCCGCTGGTCGACGTGCCGGGCCACATGGGTGCAGCCGCGATCGAGGCGGCCAGTCCGGCCAGCCCGCTGGGCAAGTACCTGGGCTGGAAATGGGTCTTCACGCTCAACATCGGCGGCGACGTGCTGATGAAGGTGCTGGGCGCGCAGTTCGGCATTCTGGCGGCGGGCTGGTGGAGCACGGTTCTGGCCACGGCGCTGTTTGCCGGGGGGGCGCTGGCCACGATCCGCATGGCCAACCCGCGCGGCGGCCATGGCGCGCCCTGGGCGATGATGTTCGTGTTCAGCTTCCCGCTGCTCACCGGCTTCCTCAACTATATTCTGGGTACCGGGCTTTCGCTCACGATGTTCGCGGCGGCGATCTGGCTTGAGGATCGCCCGCGCCTGCGCGCTGCCGTGCTTGTCGTGGCCCAGCCGCTGGCGATGCTGTGCCATGCCATTGGCGGGCTTTTGCTGGCCATTCTGATCGCCTCCAACGCCTTGGGCCGCGAGATGGACCGCCTGCCTGCGGGCTGGTGGCGGCGCAGCCAGTGGCGCACGGTTCTCTCCACGCACGACTGGAAGGCGGCCTTGCGGCGCCTCGTCGTGCTGTGCTGGCCGCTTCTGGCCACGGTGGTCACGATCATTTTGTGGAAGCTGCTGTCGCCTGCCCCGGTGCGCAGCCTCAACACCTGGCGCTGGGACCAGAAGGGCGAGTTCCTGTGGCTTACCTTGCGCGACCAGTCGTTCTGGCTCGACGCGGTGACGACGGTTGCCACTTTTGCGCTGCTGCTGGTCGGGCCGTTTCTGGGCGGGCGCTGGAACTGGCAGCGGGGCCTGCCCGGCCTTGCCGTCGCGGTGCTCTATGTGATCATTCCCAGCGACATCAACGGCAGCGCCTTTGTCGACGTGCGCCTGCTGCCCCCGGCCATGATGCTGCTGCTCGGCCTTCAGGACTGGAGCGGCGCGCCTGCCCGGCGTGCGAAAGCCATTGCGCTGGCGGGGCTGGCCCTGCTGGGCCTGCGCACGGTCGTCACCGCCGCCAGCTTTGCCGACTATGCCGACGATTTCCGCCAGCAGTTGTCGGCGCTCGAACATATCCAGCCGGGCAGCCGCGTGCTCACTTTTGTCGAGCATTCATGCATCGAGGAATCCTGGCGCAACACCCGGCGCGACCATCTCGCCAGCCTTGCGAGCGTCTATCGTCAGGCCTGGGTGAACGACAACTGGGCGATTCCGGGCCTGCACATGGTGGTCCCCCGGTTCCGCCCGGCGCGCAATTTCGTTGCCGATCCTTCCGAATTCGTGTGGTCGCGCGGGTGTCAGGGCGGGCGGCTGCGTTCGGTCGATTCGGCGCTGCGGTACGCCCCCATCGAGCGGGTGGACTATGTCTGGCTGATCGACACCGGGCTGCCGCGCAACCCCGATCCGCGCCTGCGCCTCGTCTGGCAGGAAGGGCGCAGCCTGCTCTTCGCCGTGCGTCCGCTCGGCTTCCCGACATGGCGCCCGCGCGATAACTGATCGCGCGGCGAGGACTCATAAAAAAGGGCTCATGAAAAAGGGCGCCGTGGCTTTGGCCACCGGCGCCCTTTCCGTATGGGATGAACCCTCTGGAATCAGATGAGCCCGGCCAGCGGGCTGGAGGGATCGGCATAACGCCGCGTGGCCATGCGCCCGGCCAGATAGGCGTCGCGCCCGGCCTCGACGGCGGCCTTCATCGCGCGGGCCATGCGGATCGGGTCTTTCGCTTCGGCAATGGCGGTGTTCATCAGCACGCCGTCGCAGCCCAGTTCCATCGCCACGGCGGCATCGCTCGCCGTGCCCACGCCCGCATCGACCAGCACCGGCACTTTGGCGCCTTCGACGATCATGCGGATCATCACCTTGTTCTGGATGCCAAGGCCCGAGCCGATCGGTGCGCCCAGCGGCATGATCGCGACGGCACCGGCTTCTTCGAGCTGGCGCGCGGCAATCGGGTCGTCGGCGCAATAGACCATCGGCAGGAAGCCTTCCCTGGCCAAAGTCTCGGTCGCGCGCAGGGTCTCGCGCATGTCGGGGTAGAGCGTGCGCGCCTCGCCCAGGACTTCCAGCTTGACCAGATCCCAGCCGCCCGCCTCACGCGCGAGGCGCAGCGTGCGGATGGCGTCTTCGGCGGTGAAGCACCCGGCGGTGTTGGGCAGGTAGGTGACCTTTTTGGGGTCGATATAGTCGGTCAGCATCGGCGCCTTGGGGTCCGAGACATTGACCCGGCGCACCGCCACGGTGACGATTTCCGCGCCCGAAGCGGCCAGCGCGGCGGCGTTCTGGGCAAAATCCTTGTACTTGCCGGTGCCCACGATCAGGCGCGAGCGGAACGTGCGGCCTGCCACCGTCCATGTGTCGCCGGAAGCCGTGTCATCGCTGGCCGGGGCATCGTCCTGCCCGCCGCCCACGAAATGGACGATTTCGAGCACGTCGCCCTCGCCCAGCGCCACGTCGGCAAGGGTCGAACGGGGCACGATGGCGCCATTGCGTTCGACCGCCACTTTGGCGGGATCGAGGTCGAGACTGCGCACGAGATCGGCGATCGAGCCGGGCGCGGCGCGGCGCGGTTCGCCGTTCAGGGTGATCGAAAGGGCGGACGGTGCGGGGTTCGTGGCCATGGCTGGTGCTTTAACGCAGGGAAAAACAGGCGCAAGCCGTTCAACAATCGCAGGTCGTCGAACAGGACCCCCGGCGCATGTTGACGATATGGGCGCAGGCCACCAGCAGCACGCCCGCAATGGTCAGCACGGATTCGGCGCTCCCGTGGCCGACCAGAACCGCCGCCGTCATCAGCGCCAGCCCGGACAGGCCCAGCACCAGTGGCAACCGGTGTCCATGGCGCAGCGCGCCCATGCCGATCGTGGCCGCCCCGATCACGATGGCGAGGATCAGGCCGATGTGATGGATTTCCGGGTTGAGCAGCACGCCCCCGCCCAGCCCCAGCACGCCCACGAGGAACAGCCCGGCAAGGCAGTGGATCATGCACAGCCCGGAGAGGATCACCCCGAAGCGATCGAGTCGGCTGCGCAAGGCGAGGAGGGCCTGGTTCATGGGGTCCATATATGTAACGTTGTATCATCATTCAAGGCGCTGGATGCGCGATCCATCTGTTCCCTGTATTTCGGTTCCTTGGGCCGGTTCCAAATGTCCACTTGTCAGGCGCGGTGGCTGGCCGCACATGCCGGTTCATGACTTCTGCTTCCCCTTCTCCCTCGTCACTTTCCCCCCTGTCACTCGCGCGCTGGCTTCTGGTCGTGGCGATCATGATCGTGGGCATCGTGGTCGTCGGCGGGATCACGCGATTGACCGAGTCGGGTGTCTCGATCACCGAATGGAACGTCGTGTCGGGCACCCTCCCCCCGCTGACCCAGGCGCAATGGCAGGCCGAATTCGACGCCTATCGCCAGACCCCGCAATATATCCTCGTCAACGGCCCGGCGGGGATGACGCTGGCCACCTACAAGTCGATCTTCTTCTGGGAATGGGTCCACCGCCTGCTCGCGCGCACCATCGGCATGGTCTTTGCGGTGCCGCTGGCGTGGTTCTGGCTGCGCGGGCGCATTCCGGCGGGCTACAAGCCGCGTCTTCTGGCGCTGCTGGCGCTGGGCGGGCTTCAGGGCGCGGTGGGCTGGTGGATGGTCAAGTCGGGGATCGTCCACGACGTGAAAGTCAGCCACTACCGGCTCGCGACCCATCTGGCGGTAGCCCTGTTCACGTTGGGCGGGATCGTGTGGACGATGCTCGACCTGCGGGCGCTGGCGCGGGGCGAGGCGCGGTCCCGGCTGACCGGGCTGGGCACGCTGGCCCTCGCGATGCTGGCCTTGCAGCTGGTCTATGGCGCGCTGCTGGCGGGCCTGCGCGCGGGCGTGGTGGCCGGGGCGGGCTGGTTCTCTTGGGATGCCTGGCCGCTGATGCAGGGCAATATCTGGCCCGATGGCGTGGACTGGGCGGCAGGCGCGTTCCATGCGCTGACCAGCGATCCCTATCTCGTCCATTTCTTCCACCGCACATGGGCCTGGGCGGTCGTGGCGGTGCTGGTGGTCGTCGCGCGGGTGCTGCGGCGGAGCGGCCAGCGGCGGGTTTCGGTGGCGCTGCATTGCGCGTTCGGCATGCAGGTCGTGCTGGGCATCGCGACGGTGTGGAGCGGGGTGGCGATCGGACTGGCGGTGCTTCACCAGCTGTGCGGCGCCGTGCTGCTGGCCTGCACGGTGTGGGCGGCCCATGCGCTGGGACGCCCTGCCCGGCGCGGATAAAACGCGCCGGCAAGACGGGGCAAAATTGCGAAGGTATTATTTTACCTCCACGCAAAACCCCCGGTTTGCTTGACTCTCCGGGCCATTTGCAACAAAGGCGCACTCCTTCACCCCGTGTGTGTCAGGATTCTTCTGGTGCGTGACGTGGGTACCCCATTATCCAGGGAACCGAACCAGCCATGAAGGCTCTCAGCAAGGTCACCCGGTCGATCAAGCCGGCCGAGGTGGAAAAGAAGTGGCATCTGATCGATGCCGAAGGCCTGGTGGTCGGCCGTCTGGCCGTCATCATCGCCAACCATCTGCGCGGCAAGCACAAGCCCAGCTACACGCCCCACGTCGATTGCGGCGATCACGTTGTCGTGATCAACGCCGACAAGGTCCGCCTGACCGGCAACAAGCTCAAGGCCAAGACCTATTACAAGCACACCGGCTATGCCGGCGGCATCAAGGAAGTCACCGCGGACAAGGTCCTGGGTGGTCGTTTCCCCGAGCGCGTGCTTGAAAAGGCTGTCGAGCGCATGATCCCGCGCGGTCCGCTCGGTCGTGACCAGATGCGTGCCCTGCACCTCTATGCCGGCACCGAACACCCGCACGGTGGCACCCAGCCGGTGGCGCTCGACGTCGCCTCGATGAACCGCAAGAACAAGGTGGGCGCATAATCATGGCCGACAACGACACCGTCTCGAGCCTGGCCGACCTCAAGAACCTGACGTCTGCCGCTCCCGCCGCCGCCGCTGAACCCGCCGCCGAAGGCGACGTGGAAGCGCCGGTCGTGCCCGCCGCCCCCACCGCTCCCCTGCGCGACCGCGAAGTCGACGCGTTCGGCCGTTCGTATGCGACCGGCCGCCGCAAGGACGCCGTGGCCCGCGTGTGGCTCAAGCCCGGCAGCGGCAAGATCGTGGTCAATGGCCGCGATCAGGAAGTCTACTTCGCCCGTCCGACCCTGCGTCTGGTGATCAACCAGCCGTTCCAGGTTGCCGGTCGCGAAGGCCAGTACGACATCATCGCCACCGTCAAGGGCGGCGGTCTGTCGGGCCAGGCTGGCGCCGTGAAGCACGGCATCGCCCAGGCTCTCTCGAAGTTCGAACCCGCCCTGCGTGGCGCGGTGAAGGCCGCCGGCTTCCTCACCCGCGACAGCCGCGTGGTGGAACGCAAGAAGTACGGTCGCGCCAAGGCTCGCCGCAGCTTCCAGTTCTCGAAGCGCTGATCGCGCTTCGGACGGAGCTTTCCGTTCGGAACAGAAAAAGGGCCACGCGCAAGCGTGGCCCTTTTTTCGTGCCCAGCCTTGTTTCATGCTTGGGCCTTTTCATGTCCGACGATGCCGCGCCGCCTGCATCAGCATGACAACCATCACCGCCCCGGCCAGCGCGGACACGGCCCCCAGCAGGAACGGCGCCTGATAGCCCGATGTTCCCACCAGATAGCCCGCCGCCGGGCCGGTCGCGCACAGGGCAACATCGGTGAACAGCGAATAGGCCCCGATGGCCGAGCCGCGATTCTGCGGCGGAACCAGATCGACCACGATCATCCCCAGCGCCGGGAAGATCAGAGCGAAGCCAAAGCCCGTCGCCCCCGCACCCAGCGCGGCGATGGATGCGACCGGCGCCTGCCAGACCAGCAGCAGGCCGACGATTTCGATGGCAAGGAAGATCAGGGCCACGCGCAGGCCGCCCAGACGCTCGATCTGGCGCACGAACAGCAGGCGCGAGGCCACGAACGAAAGCCCGAAGGCCGACAGCGCCAGCGGCGCCCCGGCCCAGCCGCGCGCGCTGTAGTCGAGCGCGATGAAGGCCGAGATCGCCCCGAAGCCGATGGCCCCCAGCGCCAGCGCGATCCCGTAAGGCGTGACCCGGCGCAGCACATGGTGGAACGGCATGCGCTGGCTGGCGATGCTGCGCGTGGTCGGCTGCGGCCAGGCAAAGGCAAACCCGGCAATGCCGGTAAGCGCGAGGGCCAGGCCAATGGCCCCGATGCCCCCGATGCCGAACAGCCATGCCCCCAGCGGCGCCCCGGCGGCGATGGCGCCATAGGTCGCCATGCCGTTCCACGAGATCACCCGCGCAGTCAGCGCCGGTTGCGTCCGCGCGATGCCCCAGGCAATCGCGCCGGTGCCGATCATGCTTTCGCCAAAGCCGAGCGCGATGCGGCTGAGAAACAGCGGGACGAGCGCGAGGGACGGGCTGGCCGAGGCCAGATGCGCGGCCCCCAGCGCGGCAATCCCGCTGGCCAGGCAGCAGGCAAAGCCGACGAGGATCGACAGGCGCGGGCCCGCAGTATCGGCCATTGGCCCGACGAGGCCCCGGCTGATGATCGTGGCGACATACTGGATCGAGATGGCCAGACCGGCCAGAACGGTGCTGAAGCCGAGGTCGCGGTGAACCCAGTCGGGCAGGACCGCCAGCGGCAGGCCGACACCCAGATAAGCCAGCGCCGTGCAGGTGACGCTGAGCAGGATTTCGCGGTTGGGATTGGGTGTCGCAGTTTGGGAGACGGCATGAGGGGCCGCCGGCGCGGAGGAGGCGTGGGACATGCCCGCCTCCTAGGCCGGTCGATTTTGTCCGGCAAATGCCCTGCCGTGCAAAGTCCGGCGTACCAGTTGCATGAAATCGAATGCGCGGTGCGCAAACGGGGGCTGATTTTGAAAGGCAAGGAAGAACAAGGGATACCGCAGGGGGCAGGGCCCCCTGCACCCCATGAGCTTTGGACAGGGCAGTGCCTTGGGCTCGGTTGGGTGTGGCAACCGGCCCCGGTTCAGTTGCCTAGTGCGACGACTCCGCCGGTCGATCCGAAGCCGCCCTCGCCGCGCGCGGTTTCGCCCAGATCGTCCACTTCGAGCCAGGTTCCCCGCGTGACCGGGGCCAGCACCAGTTGCGCGATCCGGTCGCCACGGCGGATGGCGAAGCTTTCCTGACCGTGGTTGATCAGGATGATCTTGAGTTCGCCGCGATAGTCGCTGTCGATCGTGCCGGGGGCATTGGGCGCGGAAATGCCATGCTTGAGCGCGAGGCCCGAACGCGGGCGCACCTGGATTTCATAGCCATGGGGGATCGCCAGCGCGAGGCCGGTGGCCACCGCGTGGCGCTGGGCCGGGGCGAGGTCCACGTCTTCGGCGGCCACCACGTCCATGCCGGCGGCGCCTTCGGTCGCATAAGCGGGCAGCGGCAGGCCTTCGCCGTGGGGCAGGCGCTTGAACAGGATCGGCACGGGGGCGGGGTGCGTGGTCATGCGGAGGTTCCGTCTGTGTGGGCAAGAGTGGTGGCGATGCGCGCGATGATCGCTTCGGCCACGGCTTCCTTGGGCATTTCGGGCAGGCTGTCGACCCCGGCCGCGTCGATGATGTGGACGGTGTTGCGCGCGCCCCCCATCACCCCGTCCGAAACGTCGTTGGCGACGATCCAGTCGGCTCCCTTGCGCTGGCGCTTGGCAAGGGCGTGGGGAATGACGTCGTTGGTCTCGGCGGCAAAGCCGACGACCAGTGCGGGGCGGCGCGGCGAGCGGCACAGGCCCGCCAGAATATCGGGGTTTTCGACCAGAGCCAGCGGCGGCGGGGCGCCGGTGCCGTCCTTCTTCAGCTTCTGCCCGGCGGCATCGGCCACGCGCCAGTCGGCAACGGCGGCGACCATGATCGCCACGTCGGCGGGCAGCGCCGCCTCGACGGCGGCGGCCATTTCGCGGGCGGTTTCCACGTCCACCCGGTCGACTCCGGCGGGCGTGGACAGGGTAACCGGGCCGCTTACCAGCGTGACCCGCGCCCCGGCCTTCGCGGCGGCGGCAGCCAGCGCGAAGCCCTGCTTTCCGCTCGACCGGTTGGCGATGTAGCGCACCGGGTCGATCGGCTCGTGGGTGGGGCCCGCCGTGATCAGGACGTGGCGCCCCACCAAAGGACCTGTCCATTGACCCGCCGGCGCGAGGCAGCGCCCGATTTCAGCCCAGACCGCTTCCGGCTCGGGCAGGCGTCCGGGGCCGAATTCGCCGCAGGCCATCGCGCCGACATCGGGTTCCAGCACCTGCACACCCCTTGCGCGCAGCCGCGCGACATTGGCCTGCGTGGCGGCATGTTCCCACATCCGCACGTTCATCGCCGGGACGGCCAGTACCGGCTTGTCGGTCGCCAGCAGCAGCGTGGTCGCCAGATCGTCGGCAATCCCGGCGGCCATGCGCGCCATCAGGTCGGCGGTGGCCGGGCAGACCACCACGAGGTCGGCCTGCCGCGAGAGCTGGATGTGGCCCATCTCAACTTCGTTCTTCAGATCCCACAGCGTGGTGTGGACCGGATTTTCGCTGAGTGCGGCCAGTGTCATCGCGGTGACGAAATGGGCGCCGCCCTCGGTCAGCACGCACGTGACCGAGCCCCCGCCCTTGCGGATCAGGCGGATCAGTTCGCAGGCCTTGTAGGCGGCAATGCCGCCACCGATGATCAGGAGAATGCGGGGAGCGTTCATGGCCCGGCTTGTGCAACCTTGGGGCCCCCGGCGCAAGCGCGCGTGCGACGGGCCCTTGCGACTCGTCCTGCCGGGCGCTTCGGGCGTTGGGGCAAATGCTTTGCGCGCCCGGCAAAAGTTTGTCAGACTTTCGCCGCACCACGCATAATGGCTGGAGAGAATCGATGCATGCGATTCGGTCCCGTTTCATTGCAATCGATTCCGTATCGGCCCGCTCGGTGCTGGCGGTTCTCGTGCTGGTGGCCGGGCTGGCCGATCTGGTGATCGTGGCGTCCTGGCTGGTCACCCCGCATGATGGGGCGAGGCTGGCGCGGGCGGCCCATGGCCTGTCGATCATCCGCGCGCATTGCACCTCGTTTGTCAGCGTGGCGGCGCTGTTCATGATCGCGGGGGGCCTGCGCAAGAGCGGCGACCTGCTGTGGATACCGACTTTCATCTTCATCGGGGCGCTGGCCGAACGGCTGATCAATTTTGTCGTCTTCGGGACTTACCCCGAATGGCTGCTGCCCATGGCGCTCGATACCGCGCATATCGCGCTGCTGATCAGCGCGCGCCGGGTCTGGCAGAGGGATGCCGCCACGCCGGTTTCCGGCGGCTCCTGATCCCCGCTCAGCTTCCCAGCGTGGCGAGCAGGCGCTTGCCCTTGTCGTCGAGCACGTCGGCCAGCGTATAGCGTTCGAGCACCGCGAAAAAGGCTTCCAGCGCCTCGGCCAGCGGATCGGGCAACCCGCAGGCACTCCGCAGCTTGCAATCCCCGCAACCGACGAGGTCGATGGCCCCCTCGGTATGGCGGATCAGGCGCCCCACGTTGATTTCGCCAGCCGGACGGGCCAGCCGCAAGCCCCCGTTGCGCCCCCGCACCGCCTCCACATAGCCGCTGGCCGCCAGATCGCTGGCCACCTTCATCAGGTGGTTCTGCGAAATGTCGTAGGCTTTTGCGATCTCGCCGATCGAGCACAGCCGGTCGGTCCGGGCAGCCAGATAGAGCATCACGCGGACGGCATAATCGGAAAAACGGGTGAGACGCATCGGACCGGACCTTTAAAGATGCATTTTAATTGCATCATTATCGTTCGCCTCATATCTAGCATTCCAGATGCATGATTTCGAGTCGGAAACAGCGCTCAAGGGCAGCGCAAAAGGCAAGGTTCAGAAGCATCGCCATCCCGGCCCGCGTGCCATTCTGAAGGACGTTTCGCATGTTGAATGCCGATCAAACCGCCATCATCAAGGCCACCGTTCCCCTGCTGGAAACCGGAGGCGAGGCGCTGACCACGCATTTCTACAAGACCATGCTCGGTGAATATGCGCAGGTCCGCCCGCTGTTCAACCAGGCCCACCAGGCCCATGGCACCCAGCCGCGCGCGCTGGCCAATGCGGTCCTGAAATATGCCCGGCATATCGACGATCTGGGCGGTCTGGGCGATCTTCCGGCCCAGATCATCCAGAAGCACGTCTCGCTCCAGATCCTGCCCGAACACTATCCCATCGTCGGCACCTGCCTGCTGCGCGCGATCCGCGAGGTGCTGGGGGAAGAGATCGCCACCGATGCCGTCATCGAAGCCTGGGGCGAGGCGTACTGGCAACTCGCCAACATCCTGATCGGCGCCGAGGCGGCGGAATACGAGCGCCTTGCCGCAGCGCCGGGTGGCTGGCGCGGCGCCCGCCCGTTCCGTGTGGCCGACAAGGTCAGGGAAAGCGACGAGATCGTCTCGTTCCACCTCGAACCGGTCGATGGCGGGGCGGTCGTCGCGCACCAGCCGGGGCAGTATCTGGGCCTGAAGCTGGTGGTTGACGGGCAGGAAGTCCGCCGCAACTATTCGCTGTCGCAGGCGGCCAATGGCCGGACCTTGCGCATCAGCGTCAAGCGCGAGCCGGGCGGCGTGGTCTCCAACCACCTGCACGATCATGTCGCGACCGGCGATGTGCTCGATGTCTTCCCGCCCGCAGGTGAGTTCGTCCTGCGCGAAGGCACGGCGCCCCTGGTCCTGATCAGCGGCGGCGTGGGCATCACCCCCACGCTGGCCATGGCCGAGGCCGCGCTCGCGCAGGGCACGCGCGACGTGATCTTCATCCACTATGCCCGCAATGGCGCCGTGCAGGCCTTTGGCCCGACTCTGGCCGCCTGGGCGCAGGCCCACCCGCGCTTTACCGCCCATGTCGTCCTTGAGGCGGAAGCCGGGCGTCCGAGTCTCGAAGCGCTGCGCGGATGGGTTCCGGCTGATGCCGACGCCTATTTCCTTGGTCCCAAGCCGTTCATGGCTGTCGTTGATCAGGCGCTGGCCGCGCTCGGGCTTCCGGTAGAGCGGCGCCATTTTGAATGCTTTGGCCCGTTCGAGGCGCTTGGCTGAATCCGGGCTTTTTCAAAAAACATTGAAGAACAAGGGAGAATGCAGGGGGCACGGCCCCCTGCACCCCATTATCTTTGGACAGGGCGGTGTTTCTGGCCAGGTTGGGTTTGGCGACAACCGGTTCAGGCGGTTTCTTCGAGCGGGACGAATTCGGGGAAGAAAGTGGGCGCGCGGGTCGACCAGGCCGGGGCGGTGGCCGCCGCCTCGCTGATCGACTGGAGCAGGTCCTTGCGGCGCGGCGGGCGGATCTGGGGCAGCGCGGCGGCGCCACAGAAGGCGGCTGGCAGCCAGGGGCGCACGGTTGCGCCCAGCAGGCGCTCGTAGAGGAAGCGATAGGCCGAGAAGCCTTCGAGGCGTTCCTGTCCCAGATCGAACGCGCTCATTTTGATCAGCGCGCCCATGAACGATTCGGTTCCATCGGCGGCAGGCCCTTCGGGCAGCATGGCGCGCAACGGGGCGATGGCCTGGTAGACCTCGTACTGGGTGCGGATGGCGGCGGCCTCGGCCGGGTTGCGCGCCCAGATCGAACAGGCGTCGCGCCGTCCCAGGCCAATATCCAGACTGCGTCGGATATAGCGCTGGGTGGCGGCGGGAAAGGCCGCGAACTCGCGCAGTTCGTTGAGCAGTTGGGTGGCGGTCTGGTTGTGAGTCATGGCGCACTCCGAACGGGGGCCCCTTGCCCGTTGCGGCAAGGTGGGTCCCCGTGTGGAGCAAGGCTAGGCCCGGATAGTTAGGAGCGGGTTAAACCGGCCATGGCGACCGCCCCCGGTGAGGGGTCAACCCAGGCGCCGGTAACGGAAATACCAGACTTCGTGGCCCTGCGCGCGGGCCTTGGCCTCATAGCGCGTTTCGGGCCAGCCGCCGGGACGCTTCTGGAAATCCTGCGGGGTTTCGGCCAGCCAGCGGAAGGTATCGGTATGGCGGCGCATGACCATCAGCGCATGGCGAAGGTAGATCGGATGGTCGGTCCCGAAGCGGAATTCGCCGCCCGGCTTGAGCTTGCGCGCGAAGAGTTCGAGCGGGCCATCGTTCATCATCCGGCGCTTGGCATGGCGGGCCTTGGGCCAGGGATCGGGATGGAGCAGGTAGAGGAACGAGAGCGCGCCGTCGGGTACGCGACCCAGCACTTCGAGCGCATCGCCATGCTGGATCCGCACATTGGGGATCGGCGGACGCGCGCCGTTGTCGCCATCGAGATGGGTGAGCGCCTGGGCCACGCCATTGAGGAACGGCTCGGCGCCGATATAGCCATGGTCGGGCAGCAGGTCGGCGCGGAAGGCCATGTGCTCGCCCCCGCCAAAGCCGATCTCGAAATGGAGCGGGCAATCGCGCCCGAACAGGCGCTGGGCCGTGACCGGCCCTTCGGCCGGCACCGCGATCTGCGGCAGCAGGGTGTCGACCAGCGCCTGCTGGCCCTGACGCAGGGGTTTGCCCTTGGCCCGGCCATAGAGACGGTTGAGCGTGGTCGGATCGCCGGATTTGTAAGCAGTCATGATCTGTAAGCCCTCATCGCCGGGCGCGATGGCAGGGGCGGCGGGCGCGGTCAATAACGCAAAACGGCCCGTCGTGGGAACGGGCCATCTTGGGATCAGTCCGGGGATTGCCGGGCAGAAAGGGTTCAGGCCGCTTCGATGGCGGTCATGTCGTCGGGATCGCGCAGCACATAGCCGCGGCCCCAGACGGTCTCGATGTAGTTTTCGCCGCCGCAGGCATGGGCCAGCTTCTTGCGCAGCTTGCAGATGAACACGTCGATGATCTTGAGTTCGGGCTCGTCCATGCCGCCATAGAGGTGGTTGAGGAACATTTCCTTGGTCAGCGTGGTGCCCTTGCGCAGCGAGAGCAGCTCGAGCATCGCATATTCCTTGCCCGTCAGGTGGACGCGGGCGCTGTCGACCTCGACCGTCTTGGCGTCGAGGTTGACCGAAAGCTTGCCGGTGCGGATGACCGACTGCGAATGACCCTTGGAACGGCGCACCACGGCGTGGATGCGGGCGATCAGTTCCTCGCGGTGGAACGGCTTGGTCACGTAGTCGTCGGCGCCGAAGCCGAACGAGCGGACCTTGGAGTCCATCTCGGAAATGCCCGAGAGGATCAGCACCGGGGTCTGGACCTTGGCGACGCGCAGCTTCTTGAGCACGTCGTACCCGTGCATGTCGGGCAGGTTGAGGTCGAGAAGGATGATGTCGTAATCGTAGAGCTTGCCGAGATCGAGGCCTTCTTCCCCCAGGTCGGTGGAATAGACGTTGAAGCCTTCGGCCGTCAGCATGAGTTCGATAGCCTTGGCCGTGGCCGGCTCATCCTCGATCAGCAGCACGCGCATGGATCTGCCCCTTCTTGCCATTTCCCGGCATTCTTCCCTGCGGACGATGCTTCGCAAGGATCTTGTCCGTCATTAACCATAGGACCAGTGAACATAAAAGGTTAATTTAACGTAAGCACTGGCCCCGTGTCGGCAGCCGCAGCCCCCAAGCTGCCGCGCTGATCCGAACATGCGACAGGCATGCTTGTCCTCCCTGTGGATCCGCCAGAGTTCTGGCTGGAAAGCATGGCCTGACGCCAACTTATGGGGGCAGGGTTAATGCAGAGAGCACCATGGGCATGGGGAAAATCCGCATGGACCGAGGGGTGTCCCGCCCGCTCCTGAGCGCACAGGGCCACCCATCGTTTTATCAAAGCTTTACAATTCAGTTCGATGGACCCGGCGTGGTCCGTCAGTTCTCCGATACGCCCAGCCGCGCGGCGGCATCGCGCAGCTTGGCGGCTTCGGCGGGGCGGGTGCGGAAGGCGGCCAGGCCCTCGGCCAGCGCCTTGCGGGCACGGGCTGGTTCGTTCTGGTGAACGCGGCTGCGAATCAGCAGGATCCAGCCATCGACATTGGCCGGATTGCGCGCGAGGCGGGCTTCAAGGCCATCGACCATGCCGCGCGCCATGGCATCCTTGGCGCCGCTGGCCGCGCTCGCCACCCCGCTCTGGCGGGGGCCCGAGGCGGTCTTGAGTTCGGCGCTGGCCGGGCCGGGCAGCGCGCCTTTCCGGCGCTCGGCGGCCTTGGTGTGGGCGGCCTCCTTGGCGACCTTGGGGCTGCGGGCTTCGGCATCGGCGATGGCGAGGCGCTTTTCGACCTCGATATGATGGCGCTTGCCCACGCTGCGGATCACCGCGCGGATGTCGGAGGCATAAGGCGCGTCGGGCGGCGTCTCGCTGAGCTGGGCGAACCAGGCGCGCAGCGCGCGGCGATGCTGCCCCGCCAGATCGAGCGAGAGCGCCCTGAAATAGCGCGCGCGCGGGTTCTTGGGATCGAGCGCAAGGGCCTTGTCGAAGGCCAGCCGCGCCGCGCGCGGCATCTGGCCTTCGTGGTTGTTGGCCAGGACCAGCGCCTCGCCCAGGAACGAGAACGTCTCGGCATGTTCGGGGTCGAGCGCGGTGGCCTTGCGCAGCGCGCGCGCGGCGTCCTTGTAGCGCTCGTTCTGGAAATAGGCCCAGCCCAGCATGCGCCAGCCCTGCACGTCGTCCTTCTTTTCGGCGAGGCGCTCTTCCATGCGGGTGATCGTGTCGTCGACCACGGGCGAAGGCTCGGGCGTGGGGGTCGGATCGGGGGCGGCCCCTGCCCCGGCATTAGCCCCGGACCCGGCACTGGTACCGGCTGGCGCCGCGGGAACCACGGCGGCGGCGCTGGCGCTGGCATCGACCATGGGAGGGGCGCTGTCGAAGACCACCGGGGTCATTTCCGGGCGCGGCGGTTCGGCCACGGCGGCGGCCAGTTCGGCCGGGCGCTGGGCGCGATAGATGCCGATGCCCCCGCCGATGATCGCCGCCACCGACACCACCCCGATCGCCGCGTTGCGCCAGATCTGCGGCGCGGGCGTTGCGCTCTGGGGGGTCTGGTCGGCCTTGCTCATCATGTGCTCCCTCGCGCCGGGCCAAGGGGCCAGGCTCGCGTGTCGCTGCGCGCATTATCGCGCGGGCCCCGACGTGGTCAACGGAACCCTGCCGATAGGTTCACTTCGGCTATTTCACCCGCGCCAGGGCCTTTTGCCGCCGCCGCTGGACCGAACTGCCCAGCCCGATTGCCTCGCGGTACTTGGCCACCGTGCGCCGCGCCAGATCGAACCCGCGCGCCTTGAGCAGATCGACCAGGGCATCGTCGGACAGGATCGCGCGCGGATCTTCGGCATCGATCAACTGGCGGATCGATGCCTTGACCGCTTCGGCCGAAACGGCCCCGTCGCCATCGGCCGAAGCCACGCCCGAGGTGAAGAAGTATTTGAGTTCGAACGTGCCGCGCTGGCATTGCAGGTACTTGTTCGAGGTGACGCGGCTGATCGTGCTCTCGTGCATGGAGACCGCCTCGGCCACGGTGCGCAAGGTCAGCGGGCGCAAGTGCGAGACGCCGTGGCGAAAGAAGCCGTCCTGATGCTTCACGATCTGCGCGGCGACCTTGAGGATGGTTTTCTGTCGCTGGTCGAGCGCCTTGACCAGCCAGTTGGCGTCGGCCAGCTTCTCGCCCAGCCAGGCCCGTGCCTCCTTGCCCCCGCACGAGCGGCGCATCTGCGTGTAATAGCTGCGGTTGACCAGCAGGCGCGGCAAGGTGGCCTGGTTGAGCGCGATGGTCCAGCCGCCCCCGTTCTCGCCGCTTTCGTCCTTGCCGTCGCGGTCGGCCTCTTGCGGGGCGGGATAGACGAGGATGTCGGGCGTGACCGTTTCGACCGGGCTGCCGCCAAACCGCAGGCCGGGCTTGGGATCATAGCCGCGCAGTTCGGCCAGCATTCCGGCAAAATCCTCGTCGTCGGCCCCGCACAGCCGCTTGAGCCGGGCCAGTTCGCCCCGGCCCAGCAGGTCCAGATTGTCGAGCAGGCGGGCCATCAGCGGGTCGTAGCGATCCGCCTCGCGCGCCTGAAGCGCGAGGCACTCGCCCAGCGTGCGTGCGCCCACGCCCGTGGGATCGAGCGCCTGCACGAGTGCGAGTGCCCGCTCCACGTCGGCCAGTGGCAGGGCCAGCGTCTCGGCCACTTCGGCCAGCGGCATGCGCAAGTAGCCCGCCTCGTCGAGCTGGTCGATCAGCCAGCGTGCCACGAACAGCGCGCCGGAATCGGATGTCGTCGCGCCGATCTGGGTGTGGAGATGCTCGGCCAGGCTGGGGCTGCCGGCGCCGCGCTCGTCGATGGCCAGCCCCGGCCCCTCGCCCGATGCGCCCGATGCGCTGCCCATCGCCCCGATCCCCGGATCGGTGAAGGCGCCCTCTTCGCCGGGCCCATCGATGCCGGCATCACCGGGCAGGGTTGCGGTATGGGCCGCTGCATGCGCTCCTGCATGCAGGCCATCCCCGGTGTCGCGGTCGGTGTCGAGCGCCGACACGTCGATGTCGAGCGGGCGGTCCTGCGCGGCCATGCCCTCGCCGACAAGCTGGTCGACGGGGCTGGTTTCGAGATGGGTGCGGCGCGTGCCCTCATCCCCGTTCCCGAAGGCCTCGCCGTGGGTGTCCTCGAACGGCGCACGCTCGGCGATTTCGAGCAGGGGGTTGGCCTCGATCGCCTCGCCGATGAAGGTTTCCACCTCGAGGTTGGACAGCGCCAGCAGCTTGATCGCCTGCTGGAGCTGCGGGGTCATCACCAGCGATTGCGACTGGCGGATGTCGAGGCGGGGGCCCAGTGCCATGAACCGGGACTAGCCGCCGATGGTAAAGAAAGGACGCGCGCGCGCGCTGCTCACAGCGTGAAACCCTCACCCAGATAGAGGCGGCGCACATTGGGATCGGCCACGAGCGCCTCGGGGCTGCCCGAGAACAGCACCTGCCCGCCATAGATGATGCAGGCGCGGTCCACGATGTCGAGCGTCTCGCGCACGTTGTGGTCGGTGATCAGGACGCCGATTCCGCGCTTTTTGAGGTCTTTCACCAGATCGCGGATATCGCTGATCGAGAGCGGGTCGATCCCCGCGAAAGGTTCGTCGAGCAGGATGATCGAGGGCCGCGCGGCCAGCGCGCGGGCGATCTCGCAGCGGCGGCGTTCCCCGCCCGAAAGCGCCATCGACGGGCTGTTGCGCAGGCGCTGGAGGCCGAATTCGTCGAGCAGGCGGTCGAGTTCCTCCTCGCGGGTGGCCTTGTCGGGCTCGACCAGTTCGAGCACGGTGGCGATGTTCTGTTCGACCGTCATCCCGCGGAAAATCGAGGTTTCCTGTGGCAGGTAGCCCAGCCCGAGGATCGCGCGGCGATACATCGGCAGGCGGGTGATATCGACGCCATCGAGCAGGATGCGCCCCGAATCCGGACGAACCAGGCCCATGATCGAATAGAAGCACGTCGTCTTGCCCGCGCCATTGGGGCCGAGCAGGCCAAGCACCTCGCCCTTGCCGACCGAAAGCGAGATGTCGGTCAGCACCGCGCGCTTGTCGTAGGACTTGGCGATGGAAACCACCTCCAGCCCGCCCTGGGGGATGGCAGGGGACGCACCTGTTTCAGGATGGGCGGCAAGAACGGAGGGAGAGCCAGTCATGGCTGCGTTCATAGCCCGGTCGGGCCTTCGGGCAAACCCCGTGTGCGTGCCCATATGCGCGAATCTGGCGCGATCCCTGCCGGTTCTTTTCAGCGCCGGTTCTTTCAGCGCCGGTTCTCTCAACGTCAGTTCTTTCCATGCTGGCGCCTGGGGCGGGCCGTCCTTGCCTTGCGCCTGCCGGGCATGCATGGTCTTATGGCCGGGAGACGGGTTGATGAAGGGCAGACGGGCCATGGGCACCATGAACGAGGCCGTGAGCAGCGCCATGAACAAGGATGGCTCCATGGCCGAGGCCGAGCGTCATGTTCGCCTCGAACGCGGGTACAAGCGTGTCAGCGATGCGGTGGCCTATGGCCTGCTCGTCTATACCGCGCTCCAGATCTTCATGACGATGCACGCGGTCGAGTCCGAAGAGGACACGATGCTGCCGACCTTCGCGCTGGTCGTGCTGGTGGCCGCGATCATCCCGCTCTACCGCCGTTTCGAAAAGCGCTGGGAAACGCGCGCGCCCCTGCTGATCGAGACACCCGACCATTTCGAGGCGGTCTTGCGCCGCACGCTTGCGGGAATCTGGACCGTCTCGATCGGCCTGCCGCTGCTGGTCACCGCGCTGATCAAGGCCATCGCCGCTTTTGCCTGATACCCCCGACCTGCCCCGACTTGATTGCCCCAACCGGACACAGCGGCTAAGCGCCGTGGCACCCCGGCCACCCCGGCGGGGACGAAGTGGAGTACCCCGATGTTGACCCCCGCCCAAGCCCAGGAGCGTTGCGAGGCCCTGATCGACCGTGCCCGGCGGGCCGGGGCCGAGGCGGGCGACGTGGTCTATCTGGCCAATGCCTCGGAAAGCGTGAGCGTGCGGCTGGGCGCGCTGGAGGATGTCGAGCGTTCGGAAGCCGAGCATATCGGGCTGCGCGTCTTCGTCGGCGGGGCTTCGGCCTCGATCGGATCGACCGACATGGGCGATGCCGCGCTTGACGAACTGGCCGCGCGGGCCGTGGCGATGGCCCGTGCCGCGCCGGTCGACCGCTTTGCCGGGCTGGCCGACGCCGCCCTGCTGGCCCATGCCCCGTTCCCCGATCTCGATCTCGACGATCCGGCCGAGCCGCGCCCGCAGGATCTGCGCCGCCTTGCGCAAGAGGCCGAGGATGCCGCCCGCGCGGTGCCCGGTGTCACCAACAGCGAGGGCGCGGGCGCGGGGTCCGGGCGCGGGGTCGTGGCGCTGGCCACCAGCCATGGCTTTTCGGGGGCCTATGCCGCCACCAGCCACAGCATTTCGGCAAGCGTGATTGCGGGGGAAGACGGCGCGCTCCAGCGCGACCACGCGTGGCGCAGCGCGCGCTTTGCCGCTGACCTGCCCGATCCGGCCCTGATCGGCCGCGAGGCGGGCCTGCGCACGGTGGCCCGCGTCAATCCGGGGCGGGTGAAGAGCGGGGCCATGCCGGTCGTGTTCGATCCGCGCGTGGGCAGTTCGCTGGTCGGGCACCTGCTGGGCGCGATCACCGGGGCGGCGATTGCCCGCCGCGCGAGCTTCCTGCTCGACCGCGACGGCGCGCAACTGTTCGATTCATCGATCACCATTTCCGATGATCCGCTGCGCCCGCGCGGGTTGCGCTCGCGCCCGTTCGATGGCGAAGGCCTGCCCACCGCGCCGCGCAAGCTGGTCGAGGGTGGACGGCTGACCGGCTGGCTGATGGAATCGGCCTCGGCCCGCCAGCTTGGCCTGGCCCCTACCGGCCACGCCTCGCGCGGGGGCTCGGGTGCGCCGCATGTCACGACGGGCAATATCGTCCTCGAACCGGGCTGCGTCAGCCGCGAGGCCCTGCTCGCCGACATTGTCGACGGGGTCTATGTGACCGAACTGATCGGCAATGGCGTCAATGGCGTGACCGGCGATTACAGCCGGGGCGCGGCAGGCTTCCGCATCGTCAACGGCGAACTGGCCGGGCCGATTGCCGAATTCACCGTGGCGGGCAACCTGATCGACATGTTCGCGGCGATGGTTGCCGCCGATGACCTCGAAATCCAGCGCGGGATCGATGTTCCCACCTTGCGCGTCGACGGGATGAGCGTGGCGGGCGACTGACCGGCCCGCCTTCTTCAGCCCCAGGCTGAACAGGCCGGGTCCCCGTTCACGACAAGACGGCGCAGCGCGGCACGGGCAAGGCGTTCCACCTCGACCTTGCGCCGCGCCGCCGCGAGCGGCAGGCTGGGCGCGGGCCGCAGGATTTCCGCGTCATAGCCATCGGCCACGATGATCCCGCAGGCCTCGGGCCGGAAGGCGGCGTCTTCGAGCACCGCGCGGTCGAGATGGGGCGCCAGCCCCCAGTAGAACCGGTCGCAATGATCGAGATAGTCGGTCCACTTGGCGTCGCCCAGCAGATCGGCGCGGCTGACCTTGATCTCCACGATTACCACCCGCCCCTTTGCGTCGACCCCCATCAGGTCGGCCCGGCGGCCATTGCGCAACGGCATTTCGGGCAGGCACCAGATGCCGTTGCGGGCAAACAGCCTGCCGATCCCCCGCGCCACGGCCAGCGCCTCGCGCGCGAAAACGGTGTCTTCACCGGGCCCGGAATCAGGCCCGGCAGGAGAGAGCGGAGAAAGCGGCGAATCGTCCATGACGCCAGAATAGGAACATAGAGCGAACGCGTAAAGCATCCAGCCTCATGCAAAAACCGCTGGCAAGCCCTGCCCACCACTGCTAGGGCGCCATTTCAGGCACCCGTAGCTCAGCTGGATAGAGCGTTGCCCTCCGAAGGCAAAGGCCACAGGTTCGAATCCTGTCGGGTGCGCCAATTCCAAGGGAATTGGCAATTGTGTGTGCCGGGCCGGCACCAGTCTTCCTGTCAGATCCCGAAATCAGGCGGCCATAGATCAGGCGGCCAGCGCGGTTGCGTCCACCACCACGCGGTTGCGGCCATTGCGCTTGGCAGCATAGAGCGCCGCGTCGGCGGTCTTGACCAGCATCGCGCCCTCGCGGTCCATCCCGTCGGACCAGGTGGCCACGCCAAACGACATCGTGACCGAGCCCAGCGTGCGCCCGCCCTGACGCACGGTGACCAGGCTGATCGCTTCGCGCACTTCCTCCACGCGCGCCTGCAATACGGTGGCATCCGTGGCCGGGGCGATGATCACGAATTCTTCCCCGCCAAAGCGGCAGACCACATCGCCATCGCGGAAGCGGCGGCGCAGTTCGGCGGCCACGGTCTGCAAGACCTGATCGCCTGCGTCGTGGCCGAATTCGTCGTTGAAGCGCTTGAAATGGTCGACATCGCACATGACCAGACTGAGCGGCGCGCCCGAGCGCGAGGCGCGCGCGATTTCGAGCGACAGCGTCTCTTCCAGGTAGCGGCGGTTGAACAGCCCGGTGAGGGGATCGCGGATGGTCTGTTCGCGCAGGCCCCGCTGAAGCCGGTGATTGACCAGGGCCGAGGCGATGTTTTCGCTCAACACCGCGAGGCGGAAGCGGTTTTCAGTGTCGATCGTGCCCTTGAGATAGAGCACGCCGATCACTTCGCCCCCGGCCAGCAGCGGTTCGCAGTGGTAATGGTCGGTCTGGGAACCGACATGCGGACAGACGATGTCCGAGCCGGGTTCGTCGACGAAATGGCTTTGGCCGCGGCGCAGGGCCCAGCATTCCTCGGGCGCGAAATTGCCCTGGGCCAGTTCGAGCCCGCCCCAGGTGGCCGTGGCCACCAGCAGGTTGCGCGAATTGTTGTGGACGTACAACGCGCCGGGAATATGGGGCAGGACGCGCGGCACGAAGACGCGAATGATCGCGGCCAGTTCCTCGTCGGTGCGGGCAGCCTGCATGCGATGGGCCATGCCGCCCAGAATTTCGATCACTTCGCCGCGTTCGCGCAAGGTCTGCGCGTTGTGGCTCAGGGCGTCGTTGGCCGCTTCGAGGTTGTCGTGCGCCTTGACCTGATCGGCCAGGGCCAGCTCCAGTTCGTCGGCCATGGCGTTGTAGCCCTGGGCCAACTGGCTGAATTCACTCGATCCCATGTCGCCGGTGATGCGCGCCTTGCGCTCGCCCGCGCCCAGTTGGCCCATGACCTCGATCATCGCGCCTGCCGGCTGGCGGATGCGCCGGATCAGCGAGCGGGCCATCATGACCAGGAAGAGCAGCGTGAGCGGGGTTCCCACCGCCGCGAGCCACAGGATCACCCGGAGCAGGCGTTCGACCTTGTCCATCCGCGTGGCGGCCAGATCGCGTTCATCGAGCACGAGATCGCCGATCTTGCCATCGACCAGCTGCATCAGCATGAGCCCGCGCCCGGTCGCCACGAAATCGCGCGCGGCGACGAAACTGCCGTTGCCGGTCAGCCGGGCCGAGGCTTGCAAAATCGCGATCCGCTCGCCCACGAGGGTCTCTATCTGGCGGGCGCGGGTGTTCTGCGTGGGGTTGTCGGCGGTCAGGCGGGCCAGCGTTGCCGCTTCCCGGCGGGCCGAGCCCAGAGCCCGCTCGACCGACTCGGCAAATTCGGGGTTCTGCGTGAGGATGAAACCGCGCTGGCCCGATTCCGCCTCGCGCAGGGTGCTCACCACGCGGTTGGCCGAGCGCAAGACTTGCGAGGAATGGTCAACCCAGGTCAGGCTGTCGTGCATTTCCATGGTCACGCCCACCAGCGCCCCGGCCAGCCCTGTCGTCAGGATGCCCAGCAGGGTACACAGCATGAGGATGCGATGGGACAACGACCCGATCAAAGGGGGCTCCAGGCAGGCGTTTGCAGGATCGCCGACTGTAGCGATAAGAAAAGTATACGCAAAATTCCTTAACGGGCCCTCACTGTTTTTGGCATTTGGGACAAAAGAATGTGGAGCGGCCGCCCTGCACGATCCGCGCGACCGGTGTTCCGCATCCGCAAGGCTCCCCCTCGCGGCCATAGACGCGCCAGTCCTTGGCGAAATAGCCCAGTTCGCCATCGGGCCGGGCATAGTCGTGCAAGGTCGAGCCGCCCGCCGCGATGGCTTCTTCCAGAACCGCGCGGATCTCGGGCACCAGCCGCCTGAGCGCGGGCAGGCTGATCGCGCCCCCCTCGCGGGTGGGGGCGATGCGCGCGCGGTGGAGCGCCTCGCAGACATAGATATTGCCAAGGCCGGCCACGATGGCCTGATCGAGCAGCAGCAGCTTGACCGCCGCAATGCGCCCCTTGAAGGCATCAGCCAGATGGCGCGGCGTCAGGCCGGGGCCCAGCGGCTCGGGGCCCAGCGCGGTGAACGGGCCCCACTGTTCCAGCGCGTCGGTTTCCACCAGATCGACCGAGCCGAACCGGCGCGCGTCGTTGAGCGCGAGGGTATGGCCATGGCCGGTTTCGATCAGCAGGTGGTCGTGCTTGCCCAGCGCCTCGGGATCGATCCGCCAGCGCCCCGACATGCCCAGATGGAAGACCATCGTGCGGCCCCGGTCGGTGTGGATCAGGCCATATTTGGCCCGGCGCGACAGGCCGCTGACCCGTGCGCCGATCATCGCCTGGGCGAGGTCTTGCGGGAACGGACGGCGCAGGCCTTCGCGGCGCAAGGTCAGGCGGGTGATCGTCTGGCCGTCCAGAACGCTCGCCAGACCGCGAACGGTGGTTTCAACCTCGGGAAGTTCGGGCATCGTGTATTCCAGCCATTTCCCCCGTTATCATGCTTTGCGCCCGCGGCAATTCCTCATTAAAGGCCCTTCCCATGACCAGCTCCGAAAGCGTGTCCTTCGGCTACGAGGACGTCACCCCCGAGGAAAAAGTCGCCCGTGTGGGCGCGGTGTTTTCCAGCGTCGCCAAGAAGTACGACGTGATGAACGATGCCATGTCGGTGGGGATGCACCGGCTGTGGAAGGATCGCTTCGTCGCGCGCGTCAAGCCGCGCGAGGGCGAGCAGATCCTCGACATGGCTGGTGGCACCGGCGACATCGCGTTTCGCATGGCCGCGCAAGGCGCCTCGATCACCGTTTCGGACATCAACCAGGACATGCTCGACGTGGGCATCGAGCGGGCGATGAAGCGCGGCATCGACGGCCTCGTCTGGTCGCGCCAGAACGCCGAGGAACTGAGCTTCGGCAACCGTTTCTTCGATGCCTACACGATCGCCTTCGGCATCCGCAACGTGACCCACATCGACAAGGCCCTGGCCGAGGCCTATCGCGTGCTCAAGTTCGGCGGGCGCTTCTACTGCCTCGAATTCTCGACGACGGAATGGCCCGGTTTTGCCGAGATCTACGACGTCTATTCGCACAAGCTGGTGCCCAAGATCGGCCAGGCCATCGCGGGCGACGCCGATTCCTATCGCTACCTGATCGAATCCATCCGCCGCTTCCCCAAGATGGGTGAGTTCGAGCAGATGATCAAAAACGCAGGGTTCCGCCACACCAAGGTCGAACCGATCCTGGGCGGGCTGGTCGCGATCCATTCCGGCTGGAAGGTTTAAGGGCAGCCCATCTTGACCCGTCCTGCCACCCATATCCGCCGCCTGCTCGGCTGGGGCCGCACGCTCGCGCGCCATGGTGCGCTGCGCCTGCTCGAAGAGAGCCCGCACACGCCCGCCCCGGTGCGCCGCCTGTGCCGTCTCGCCCGCTTCGGCACCAGCCAGCCGGTCGTGCCCGACTATGCCGGGGCGTTCCGCGCCATCGGCCCGGCTGCGATCAAGCTCGGGCAGACGCTCGCCACCCGCCCCGACCTCGTGGGCGAGGAAGCCGCGCGCAACCTGCTCGCGCTTCAGGACAAGCTCCCCCCGGTCGATTTCGCGCTGATCCGGCGCGAGATCGAGACGAGCTTCGAGCGCCCGCTCGAAAGCCTGTTTTCGCGCTTCGACGAAGATCCGGTGGGCGCCGCCTCGATCGCACAGGTCCATCAGGCCTGGACGCTCGATGGGCGCAAGGTGGCGGTCAAGGTGCTCAGGCCGGGTGTGCGCGAGAAGTTCGCGCGCGACATCGAGACCTATGAATGGGCCGCCGCGCACCTCGAAGCGCTGGGCGGCGAGGCCGGGCGCCTGCGTCCGCGCCTGGTCATCGCCAATTTCCGCCGCTGGACCCTGCGCGAACTGGACTTGCGCCGCGAGGCGGCCAGCGCCTCGGAACTGGCCGATTCGATGCATGCCTTTGCCGGCTATCGCGTGCCGGGCATCGACTGGGACCGCACCAACGGCAAGGTGATGACGCTCGACTGGATCGACGGGGTCAAGATCAGCGATCTGGCCGCCATTGACGCTGCCGGGCACGACCGCAAGGAAATGGCCAGCCGCCTCGTGCTCGCCTTCCTGACGCAGGCGATCAGCGGCGGCTATTTCCATGCCGACATGCACCAGGGCAACCTCTTCGTCGAACCCGATGGCACGATTGCGGCCATCGACTTTGGCATCATGGGCCGGATCGACCGCCGCGCCCGGCTCTGGCTGGCCGAAATCCTCTATGGGCTGACCACCGGCAACTATCGCCGCGTGGCCGAAATCCATTTCGAGGCGCAATACGTGCCCAGCTATCACTCGGTCGACGAATTCGCCACGGCGCTGCGCGCGGTGGGCGAGCCGATGCGCGGGCGCCCGGTCAAGGACCTGTCGGTCGGGCAGATGCTCGACGGGCTGTTCGCGATCACCCGCGACTTCGACATGCAGACCCAGCCGCACCTGCTGCTACTGCAAAAGACGATGGTCATGGTCGAGGGCATTGCCCAGCAGCTCGATCCCGACATCAACATGTGGGACACCGCCGCCCCCTTCGTGCGCAACTGGCTGCGCGACGAACTGGGCCCCGAGGCCGCGATTGCCGAGCGCCTGCGCGAGGACACCGCCACGCTGATGCGCGTGCCCGAGCTGATCCGCCGCATCGAGGAACGCTTCCCGGCCAAGGGCGCTGCCCCCGAAGCCCCGCCCCTGCCCGACGTTCCGCTGATGTGGGACCGCCGCAAGCGCGACACGGGCGAGGAAAGGAACCGCGCCAGCAGCTGGCCGCGCGTGATCCTCGCGGCGGCGCTGGGCGTTGCGGCCGCGTTCGGGTTTCAGGCCCTTTCGCATCATGATGCCCATCATGACGCCCCCCATCATGACCCCGTCGCCATGGCGTATCAGGCCCCGTGAACGCGAGTCAGCGTCCGGCCCTGCTGCCCGGCCTGCGAGTAGCCAAGCGCCATTTCAACGCGCTTGACCTCTCGCGGCTGGTGGCGGCCTTTGCGGTGCTGTTCTGGCATTACCAGCATTTCTTCGTGCCGCCGGTCGACTATGGCTTTCAGGTCGACCGCCCGGCGGTGCTGCCGCTCTATCACCCGCTGCGCTGGCTGTTCGATTATGGACACAGCGCGGTCCAGTATTTCTGGGCGGTCTCGGGCTTTGTCTTTGCCCATGTCTATCTGGCCGACAGCAGCGCGATGCGGCGTTTCTGGCTGGCGCGGGTGGCGCGGCTGTGGCCGCTGCACCTGCTCACGCTGGTCCTCGTCGCGGGGCTTCAGGCAGCCTATACCCGCATCAACGGCACGGCCTTCATCTATCACGAGCAGGACTGGAAGCATTTCCTGCTCTCGCTCCCCCTCGCGCAATATTGGGGCTGGCAGAACAACCAGTCGTACAATGGCCCCTCGTGGTCGCTCTCGACCGAGATTCTGGCCTATGCGGTGTTCTGGGTGCTGCTGCCCGCGCTGCGCCGCGCGCCGCTCAGCGTGGCGCTGCCCGTGGGCGTGATCATGCTGCGGCTGTTCTTCAAGGGCTGGCCCGATGGGCCGGTGCTTACCTGCATCGGCTATTTCTTCCTCGGCACGGCGATCTATGGCGCGGCGCTGCGCGGATGGCTGCGCCAGCCGGTGCTGATCGGGGCGAGCCTTGGCTGCGGCTGGCTGGTGTGGTTCACCCTCGCCCACCATTATCGCTACGATGCCACGGCGCTGGCGGGCACGTTTGCGGTGCTGTTCGCGATGCTGGCCATCGATCTGGCCGACAAACGTGATTTTCTGGCGATCGGGCGCAAGCTGGGCGATGCGTCCTATGGCATCTACTTGTGGCACTTTCCGTTGCAGGTGGCGCTCGTGCTGCTGATCGATGCCACGCTGGGCAGCCGCGACATTGCGCGCCAGCCCGGCTTCCTGCTGTTCTTCCTCGTGCTCAGCGTCGGCGCGGGCTTCGCCTCGCACCGCTGGATCGAGCGCCCGGCCCAGAAGGCGATCCTCCGGCTGGCCAGCCCGAAAAAGCAGGCCTGAAAAGCAGGAGCTGAAGCCGCTTGGCCAGCGTGGACAAAATCCGATCTTTGATATGCGGCCTGACGTTTGAAATAAAAGAAGGGTTTTCTTGAACTTCACTCGTCATCCCCGCGCAGGCGGGGATCCAGTTGTGACGCCAGTTGCGGCGGTTGCGCATGCAAACAAGGCACAGGATCTGGATTCCCGCCTGCGCGGGAATGACGAGAGATGGGGCAAACATCGTCCAGACTGTCGTTGGCAATCTCGGCGTGCAACGAATTGTGCAGGCCGTCTAGGCCGCCGCCCGGCGCAATCGGTCGTTGATGGCCGCGCCGATCCCCTCGTCGGGCACGGGGGCCACGGCGATGCGGGGCTGGGGGGCATCGGCGCCCGCGTGGAGGCAGGCATAGAGCCGGGCCGCCGCCTCGGCCAGATCGCCGCCGGGGGACAGGTTCACATCACCGGCAATCGCGCCCAGCCCGATCAGGAATTCATCGGCCTTTGCATCGGTGGCATTCAATCGCACCGGCTTGCCCGGCGCATAGTGGCTGGCCAGCTGGCCGGGCGCCTCGATTCCTTGCGTGGAGCCCTGCTCCGGTCCCTCGCCCAGCACCTGCGCGATAGCCTCGGGGGTGATCGGGCCGGGGCGCAGCAGGGCCCAGCCGCCATTGGCGCGAAGGCCCACGATGGTCGATTCGATGCCCTGCCGCGTCTCGCCCCCGTCCAGAATCAGGTCCACCCGCGCGCCCAGCGAGGCGGCGACATGGGCCGCGCGCGTCGGGCTGATCGCCCCGCTGCGGTTGGCCGAAGGCGCTGCCAGCGGCAGGCCCGAAACCCGCAGGACATCCTGCATGACCGGGTGGGCCGGGCATCGCAGCGCCACCGTGGGCAGCCCTGCGCTCACCGCCTGCGCCAGCCCGCAATCGTCCCGGCGGGGCAGGACCATTGTGAGCGCGCCCGGCCAGAACGCGGCGGCCAGCGCATGGGCGCGCGCGTCGAACGTGGCGAGCTTCTCGGCGGCGGCCAGATCGGGCACATGGACGATCAGCGGGTTGAAATCGGGGCGCCCCTTGGCGCGATAGATCCCCGCCACCGCCTCGGCCCGGTCGGCCCGCGCGGCCAGCCCATAGACCGTCTCGGTCGGCACAGCGACGGTGCCTCCGCGTTCGAGAACGGCGGCGGCGGCGGTCACGCCGTCGGCATCGGCAGGAAGGATCGTGGGGGCGGAAAAGGGGTTGGTGGTCATGATCCCGCTCGCTATCGCAGCGCGCAGCACATTTGCCCAGCGTATTTCCCAGCGTGTTTCTTAAGTCTCCCCTTTTCGCAAAGTTGCCCCGATGACCGATCCGATCCTGTCTTCCGAGACCGCCACCAGCTTGCTTGCCCGCATCGCCGATGCGCTCGAACGGATGGCGCCCCCTGCCCCGCCGCCGGTCGACTGGCTGGCCGCGCCCGCCTATGTCTGGACCGGGCAGAGCGCACGCGGGGTCGATCATCTCGAAGCCCCGGCCCTGGGTCTGATGCGCGGGATCGACGCCCAGAAGGCCGCCGTGGTCGCCAATGTGGAGCGCCTCGCCAGCGGGGCCGCCGCGCACGACATGCTGCTGTGGGGCTCGCGCGGGATGGGCAAATCGGCCGTTCTGCGCGCGGCGGTCAAGGCCGCTGATGTGGCGCATCCGGGGCAGATCGCGCTGGTTCAGGCCATGCCCGATGCCACGCTGCCGCTGCTGTTTGGCCAGTTGCGCGGGGTGGACCGGCGCTTTCTGGTCTTTCTCGACGATCTGGGCTTCGATGCCGCCGATACCGAAGGGGCGCGGCTCTTGCGCTCGTGGCTCGAAGGCGGGGTCGAGGCGCGCCCGGCCAATGTGCGTCTGGCGGTCACGTCAAACCGCCGCGCCATCGTCGAGCGGACGATGAGCGAGCAGGACGATCCGATCAACCCGCGCGACGCGGTGGACGACCGTCTGGCGCTGGCCGACCGTTTCGGCCTCTCGCTGGGCTTCCACGCCTGCAACCAGGACGATTATCTGGCGATCATCGAGGGCTATTGCGGGGAGCTGGGCCTGCCGTTCGAGGCGGGCGATGCGCTCGAATGGTCGAAGCGCCGGGGTGGCCGCTCGGGCCGTGTGGCCTGGCAATATATCGCCGAACTCGCGGGCCGCGCGGGTAAGGCTGTCTGACTGGGGCTGTCTGACTGGGGCTGTCTGAAGCCTTGCGCGGGGAGATCGCTCCCCGCGCAAGGGCTTTCACAATCAGTCGAACAGGCTCGAAACAGAAGCCTCGTCGGCGATGCGGCGCATGGCCTCGCCGATCAGCGGGGCGATGGTCAGGATGCGGATGCGGTCGCAGGCCTTGGTCGCTTCGGTGGGCAGGATGGTGTCGGTGATCACCAGTTCCTTGAGTGCCGAATTGCCCACGCGGGCCACCGCCGCGCCCGAAAGCACGCCGTGCGAAATGTAGGCGGCAACGCCCGCCGCGCCTTCGTCCATCAGCGCCTGCGCCGCGTTGCACAGGGTGCCGCCCGAATCGATGATGTCGTCGATCAGGATGCACATGCGGCCACGCACGTCGCCGATGATGTTCATCACTTCCGACTGGCCGGGACGGTCGCGACGCTTGTCGACGATCGCCAGCGGGGCGTTGTCGAGGCGCTTGGCCAGCGCGCGGGCGCGCACCACGCCGCCCACGTCGGGCGAGACGACCATCAGTTCCTGGCCGCCGTAGCGGGTCTGGATGTCAGCCGCCATGACGGGGGCGGCAAACAGGTTGTCGGTCGGGATGTCGAAGAAGCCCTGGATCTGCCCGGCGTGGAGGTCGACCGCCAGCACGCGGTCGGCGCCTGCCGTGGTGATCAGGTTGGCGACCAGCTTGGCCGAGATCGGCGTGCGCGGGCCGGGCTTGCGGTCCTGACGGGCATAGCCAAAGTAGGGGACGACCGCCGTGATGCGCTTGGCCGAGGCACGACGCAGCGCGTCGATGCAGATCAGCAGTTCCATCAGGTTGTCATTGGTGGGGAAGCTGGTCGACTGGACGAGGAAGACGTCTTCGCCGCGCACGTTCTCGTGGATTTCCACGAAGACTTCCTCGTCGGCGAACCGGCGCACGGCCGCGTCGGTCAACGGCGTTTCCAGATAGGCCGCGATGGCGCGGGCCAGCGGCAGGTTGCCGTTGCCGGACATGATCTTCATGAGAAATCCCTCGAGTCTTTTGGGTGGTCCTGATCCTGCGCCGCCCTTAGCCAAAGATGACGATTTTGCAACGCCCGCCAGCCCCGATTGTGCCCCAATTGCGCCGTATTTCGGGCTGTTTGCGCTCTTTTGCAGGCTGCCTTGCACCCCATGGCCTGCAACAGCCGCTCTTGCCGCAAGGCGCCATTGCCGCCTAGAGTCGTGTCATGGCTGATAAATTGATCATCACGCTGGCACAGCTCAACCAGAAGGTTGGCGATCTTGCCGCCAATGCCGCCGCCATGCTCGCCACGCGCAGCAAGGCGATGCACAGCGACCTGATCGTCTTTCCCGAGATGCAGCTGATCGGCTATCCGCCCGAGGACCTGATCCTCAAGCCCGCGCTGATCGAGCGCGCGGCGGTCGAGCTGGAAAAGATGGCGCAAGTCACCGCCGATGGCGGCCCGGCGATGCTCGTCGGCTCGGTCTTCGTGCGCGACGGGGCGCTTCACAATGGCGTCGCCCTGCTCGATCAGGGCCGCATCGTGGCCACCCGCTTCAAATATGAACTGCCCAATTACGGCACCTTCGACGAAAAACGCCTGTTCCTGCCCGGCCCCCTGCCCGAGCCGGTGCCGTTTCGCGGCGCCATCCTCGGCCTGCCGATCTGCGAGGACATCTGGCACCCCGATGTCTGCCGCCATCTGGCGCAACTGGGCGCCGAGATCTTCGTGTGCGTCAACGGCAGCCCCTACGAGATCGACAAGGACGTGCTGCGCATCGACGGCGTGGCCAAGCGCCGCGCGATCGATACCGGCATTCCGCTCGCCTATGTCAACCGCGTGGGCGGGCAGGACGAAATCGTGTTCGACGGCGCGAGCTTCGTGGTCGGCCCGGAAGGCGCGCTGTGGGTCCAGCTTCCCGACTGGGAAGAGGCGGTGGTCGACACGGTGTGGAACAAGGTGCCGTTTGGCCATGGTCATCGCTGGCGCTGCGAGGCGGGCGATGTCGCCGATCTGGCCGAGCATCCCGAAGACATTTACGCCGCCATGGTCATGGCGCTGCGCGACTATGTGAACAAGAACCGCTTTCCCGGCGTCCTGCTCGGGCTTTCGGGCGGGATCGATTCGGCGCTGTGCGCGGCCATCGCGGTCGATGCGCTGGGCGCGGAGCGGGTGTGGTGCGTGATGCTGCCCAGCCGCTACACCAGTCAGGAAAGCCTCGACGATGCCGCGGGGTGCGCGCAGATGCTGGGCGTGCGGCTCGACACTGTGCCGATCAGCCCGGCGGTCGACGGCTTTACCCAGATGCTCGCCCCCCTGTTCGAGGGCCGCGCGCCAGACCTGACCGAGGAGAACCTCCAGTCGCGCATTCGCGGCACCACGCTGATGGCGCTGTCGAACAAGTTCGGGCCGATGCTGGTGACGACCGGCAACAAGAGCGAGATGAGCGTGGGCTACGCCACGATCTATGGCGACATGAACGGCGGCTACAACCCGCTGAAAGACGCCTACAAGACCACCGTCTTCGCGATCTCGCGCTGGCGCAATGCACACCGCCCGAAGATCGGCCTTGGCCCCGATGGCCCGGTCATGCCCGAGCGGGTGATTGCCAAGCCGCCCAGCGCGGAACTGCGCCCCGACCAGAAGGACGAGGATTCGCTGCCGCCCTACGACGTGCTCGACGCGATCCTGCTGGGCCTCGTCGAACACGAGAAGAGCGTCGACCAGATCGCCGCCGAGGGCTTCGAGCGGGCCACCGTCGAGCGGATCGAGCGCCTGCTCCATCTGGCCGAATACAAGCGCCGCCAGGCCCCGCCGGGGGTGAAGCTGGGCATGCGCAACTTTGGCCGTGATCGCCGCTATCCGATCACGCAGGGGTTCCGCACGGCCTGAGCCCCGCTTCCCGTTCCGGCCCGTTCTGTCTGTCCTGCTGCGCCGTGCCTTGCCCGGCGCAGCCTCCCTTGCGCGGGCCTGCGCGAATGCTGTTTCCCTGACACAAATCTGCGCACGTTCTGCCCGGCCGGGATTTGGGCTGTTTGGGCACGGAAATGTCGCGACAGGCCCTCATGGCTTGCGGAATTGCGCGGCACGGCCGGAATGAGATTGCAAATGAAACTTTGGATGGTTTCAGCGGCAAGCTTCAGTTGCAGAAAGGTCCGTAATATTTCGCAAACAACACGCTATTTTTCAGATATTTGCCGATACTGTGGTGTCAGTGTCACACCAATAAGTCGATTTGGTTTCACTCGTCACTACGTGCTTCCAAGCGGCCCGGTTTCTCACAAGAACACACGCCATCGGTCCCGGCACTCGTGGAACACGGCCCCTGTCGCCCGCACTTTGTGCGGGCGCGGACGTGGAGTGCCGGGGCTGCCGCTACTGGTGGCCGCACGGTGTGCGTCCGCCCCCCAATGAGGGACAGAACGACCGTGACCAAGACTTTCACCTACTACGCGGGTGCAGCCGGCATGGCGCTTGCCCTGGCGAGCATGGCCTCCCCGGCCCTCGCCCAGGACGCGACCCCAGCCGCTCCCCAGGCCGATGCCCCCTCCGCCGATTTGGGCGCCGATGGCGGCGCGCCGATCATCGTGACCGGTTCGCGCATCGAACGCCCCGACCTGACGGCTTCGAGCCCGGTCTCGGTGATCAGCGCCGACACGATGAAGACCGTCAACACCGTGACGGTCGAGCAGATCTTGCAGGTCAACCCGCAGTTCGCGTCGGGCCTTGGCGCGTCGAGCAACAACCCGGGCGACGGTTCGGCCACGGTCGACCTGCGCGGTCTGGGTTCGAAGCGTACGCTGGTGCTGCTCAACGGCAAGCGCCTGCCCGTCTATGACGCGAGCGGTTCGGTCGACGTCAACCAGGTTCCCACCGCCCTGATCAAGAACGTCCAGGTCCTGACCGGCGGTGCGTCGGCGGTCTATGGTTCGGACGCGATCTCGGGCGTGGTCAACTTCGTGCTCGACGACAAGTTCACCGGCCTCAAGCTCGATGCGGGCACCCAGGTGACCGGCTATGGCGATGGCGCGATGTACAACGCCAACCTGGTCGGCGGCATCAAGCTGGGCGACCGTGGCCACCTGGTCGTTGCGGGCAACTACTCGAAGCGTGAAGGCGTCAAGTATGCCTCGCGCAGCTTCGCCAACCGCACGCTGTGCTCGGACGACCTGACCCAGATGTGCGGCTCGTCGAACACGACGCCGACCGCTTTCGACATCCCCGGCGCCGGTCGCCAGCAGATTCAGGCTGACGGCACGCTGAGCTCGAATGTCGCGGGCTACAACTTCAACCCCATCAACTATGCCCAGACGCCGATGGAGCGTTATGGCGGCATGGCGCTGTGGAACTATGAAGTCAGCGACCACGTCGAGATGTATGGCTGGGGTTCGTACCAGCACGTCAAGACGGTGCAGACGCTGGCCCCGACGGCCACCGCCGGTTTCCGCTTCAACATCAGCCAGGATAACCCGTACCTGACCGATTCCGAGCGCACCGCGTTCTTCGATCAGGCCGCCAACCCCGATCTGCGGATCAACGCCGACGGCACTTCGGCCATCGGCATTCGCCGCCGCATCACCGAAATCGGTGGCCGCATCGAGAACCACTCCAGCACGACCTGGCAGGTTCTGAACGGCTTCCGTGGTGACTTCTTCAACACCGGCTTCAAGTTCGACACCTCGTTCCAGTATGCGCAGGTCCACAAGCACACGCTGCTCCAGAACGACCTTTCCTATAACGCGCTGAGCGAAGCGCTCGACGCCGTTTCGGACGGCAGCGGTGGCGTGATGTGCCGCTCGGCGACCGCTCGCGCGGCCGGCTGCGTGCCGATCAACCTGTTCGCGTACAATGGCATCAACCGCCAGGCGCTGTCCTATGTGGCCCAGAACGCCACCCAGGACAACCGCACCTCGCAGCTGGTTGTCGAAGGCAGCCTCTCGGGCGACCTCAAGTTCCTCCAGAGCCCGTTTGCCTCGGCCCCGGCCGCGCTCTCGGTCGGTGTGGACTATCGCCGTGAAACCGCCGACACCCGCGTGAGCGGCAACTATGCCTCGGGCGACCTGATCTATTACGGTCAGGGCTTCGACATCCCGAACAAGAGCTACGACGTCAAGGAAATCTACGGCGAATTCAAGATGCCGCTGGTCCAGGACAAGCCCTGGATCCAGGCCCTCGACATCGAAGCCGGCTATCGTTACTCGCACTATTCGACCTCGGGTGGCGTTTCGGCGTTCAAGGTCGGCGGCGATTACGCGCCGGTCGAAGGGCTCAAGTTCCGCGCCAACTTCCAGCGTTCGGTGCGTGCGCCCAACCTCTATGAACTCTACCTGCCGCGCACGGCCGCGACCGGCAGCCTTCAGTCTGACCCCTGCGCCGGCGCTGGCGTGACGGGTTCGACCGCGACGATGTGCCTTGCCCAGGGCGTGACCCAGAACGAACTGGCCCGTGGCCTCGTGCCGCAGCCGACCGCTGGCCAGATCAACATCTTCACCGGGGGCAACACGGCGCTCAAGCCTGAAAAGTCGAACACGATCACCGTGGGCATGGTTCTCGAACCGCGCCGCATCCGCGGTCTGTCGCTGACGGTCGACTACTACGACATCAAGATCTCGAACGCGATCGTCTACAACTCGCCCACCACGGTGCTCGACCAGTGCTTTGGCTCGAACAACCCGGCCAACGCCTACTGCCAGATGATCCACCGCAATCCGCTCGACGGTTCGCTCTCGGGCGACACCACGGTGGGTGTGGACACGCTCTATGACAACGTGGCGGTGATGCGCACGCGCGGTCTGGACTTCGGTCTGAACTACCACCGCGGTTCGCTCAGCGGGTTCCACTACAGCTTCGGCTTTGCCGGCACCTACGTGTTCAAGAACTTCCAGCAGATCGACGGGGTGACCTACGAATGCGCTGGCAAGTTCGGCGCGCAGTGCGACATGCCCACGCCGAAGTGGAAGCATGTGGCCACCTTCGCGTTCGGCATCAAGAACGTCGACCTGACCACCCGCTGGCGCCTGATTGGCGGGGTGAAGGAAGACGAATACACCGACATCCAGAAGAGCCACATCCCGGCCTACCACTACTTCGACGAAACGGCGAATATCCGCGTGAACGACAAGTTCACGTTCTCGTTCGGCGTGCTCAACATGTTCAACACCAAGCCGCCGATCGTGGGTGACACCAGCGGGGCGACCTCGGTTCAGGGCAGCACCTACTCGACCGTCTACGACGTGATGGGTCGCACCCTGTTCGCGCGGATCACCGCCGACTTCTGATCGCCCTTGCGCGCTGCGGCGCGCAATGCGACGAACCTTGCGGGCGGGCCCGGTCTGATGACCGGGCCCGCTTTTTTCGTGCGCCCGGAATCCCGGTTTCGTGGCCCGGGCCGTTATTTCCTGCGCGGGGAGCGGGATTGTTGCGGCACGATGCGTCGGTTGCGGCTTTCAGACACATTTGAAACGAATGAAACGAAATGAGGCTTGCGAGCCGCTTCGTTTCCCAAAAATTTCCCGGAGTTTGCATGTCGTTTCTCTATATGTTGCCATGCTGCAACATTGGTGAAACGTTTTGAGCATGTCCGACAGAAGCTGCTTTCAAATGCGATGAAAAATCTCACAAAAGGGAATATCGATCCCGGCGCTCGTGGAACGCTGCATCGCTATGCCCGACAGGTTTCATGCCCTTGCATGACCTTGGCCAGGCACGAGGGGGGCAGTGGAGTGTCGGGGTTGTCGCTCCTGGCGGGCTGGCTTTCGCCGGCTGCCATCAGAAGGGACTGAACCGTGACCAAGACCAAGACCACCGCCTATCGCGTCGGTGCCGCAAGCTTCGTGCTTGCGATCGCCTCGATGGCCGCTCCGGCTTTCGCCCAGGACGCCGCCCCCACCCCCACCCCCGGGCCCGAGGCATCTGAAGCGGCCACGCCGATCATCGTCACCGGCTCGCGTATCGCGCGTCGTGATCTGACCAGCACGAGCCCGCTCAATGTGGTGACCTCCGATGACATCGCCCTCAAGGGCGGCTCGGCCAACATCGAAAACGTGCTGAACGACCTTCCGCAGATCACCCCGACGGCGACCTCGGCGTCGAACAATCCGGGCGGCGGTGTGGCCACGGTCAACATGCGCAACCTCGGCTCGCAGCGCACGCTCGTGCTCGTCGATGGTCGTCGCTACATGTCGTACGACGTCAACCAGACGGTCGACCTCAACACCATCCCTTCCGCCCTGATCGAAAGCGTGGACGTGGTGACCGGCGGCCAGTCGGCGGTCTATGGTTCGGACGCCATTGCTGGCGTCGTGAACTTCCGTCTCAAGCGGAATTTCTCGGGCTTCCAGCTCAATTCGAGCTATGACGTGACCGGCCGTGGCGATGGCGCCATCTGGGACGTCAACGGTACCATGGGCGGCAACTTCGCCGACGACAAGGGCAACGTCGTCCTTTACATGGGCTACACCAAGCGTAAGGCCGTCTTCGCCTCGGCGCGTAGCTTTGCGCGTAATGCTTTGATCGACAACGGCGCCGACGGCTTCACGTTCGGTGGTTCGCCTTCGGTTCCGCAGGGGCGCGTGAACATCCCCGGCCTGGGCGCCGCGACGGGTCTTGGCTGCAACAACCAGGACTTCATGGGCGGGGTCAATACCTGCTACAATGGCACCGCTGACGCCTATAACTACGCACCAACCAACTATCTCCAGGTGCCGCAGGAACGCTTCATGGTCTCGGCCATGGCGCACTACGACATCAACGATCACTTCCAGCCCTACCTGGAAGGCCAGTTCGTCAACAACCGCGTCAACAACCAGCTGGCCGCCACCCCGATCAGCTCGGGCACGCCCTATGGCGATGGCACGACCGGGCCGCTTCAGCTCGACGTGAACTCCCAGTTCTTCACGCCGGCCTTCCGCAGCGCGCTCCAGTCGCTGGACACCGACGGCAACGGCTATGTGACTGCGCCCAGCTGGTCGTACCGCACGACCCAGATCGGGCCGCGCATCAACAAGGACGACCGTAACGCCTATCGCCTCGTGGTCGGCATGAAGGGCGATATCGCGGCTGGCTTCAGCTACGATGGCTACTACATGTACGCCCACACCAAGAACACCCAGCGCCAGCTGGGCAACGTGGCGATCGACCGCTTCCTGAACGCGACCAAGACCACCACCATCGGTGGCCAGACGGTCTGCGCCAGCGAAGTGGCCCGTGCCGGTGGTTGCGCTGCAGCCAACATCTTTGGCGTCAACAACCTGAGCCAGGCCGCGATGGACTACATCTCGGTTACGGCTACCAACGTGGAAACCTACACCACGCAGGTTGCCTCGTTTGCGGTCACCAACCCCTCGCTGTTCGATCTGGGTGCGGGCGGTGTCGGTGTCGCCTTCGGCGCCGAATGGCGCAAGGAAGAAGGTTCGGTCGAACCCGACACCTACCTGGCTTCGGGCAATGTGGCCGGCTTCAACCCCGGTCAGGCAACCTCGGGCAGCTACTCGGTTCGCGAATTCTTCGGTGAAGTCCGAGTTCCGCTGCTCGAAGACAACTTTGTCCATCGCCTCGAACTGAACGGCGCGGCTCGTGCCTCGCACTATTCGAACGCGCCGGGCAACGTGTTCACCTGGGCCGCTGGCGCCGAGCTGTCGCCGGTCGCCGGCATCACGTTCCGTGGCCAGTACCAGAAGGCCGTGCGCGGCCCGAGCGTCAACGAACTGTTCCTGGGCAACACCGTCAGCTTCGACGGTAACGCCGACCGCTGCGGCACCACTGCCGCGACGGTTGCGGGCAGCACGCTCAATGCGATCTGTACCGCGCAGTTCAACGCTGCTGGCGCCCCGCTGTCGAATATCGGCAGCCCGGCGATTCAGGATCCCAACAACGTCAACCCGCTGCGTCGTCTGGGTGGCAATGCCAACCTGCGCGAGGAAACGGCCAACACCTACACCATCGGTGCGGTGTTCCAGCCGCACTTCCTGCCGCGCTTCTCGGCGACGGTCGATTACTACAACATCAAGATCGACAACTACATCACCAGCGGTGTGGGCACGCAGGCGATCGGCCAGCTGTGCTTCGAGGGCAATGTTCAGCAGTACTGCAACGCGATCACCCGCAACGGCATCGGTGAAATCGACTCGTTCCGCGACGGCTACGTCAACAGCGGTGGTCTGAAGACCGCCGGTATCGACTTCAAGGCCAGCTACACCGTGCCGCTCGGCAATGCCCTGGGCACGGCCACCAAGCTGGTGTTCGGCTTCGATGGCACCCGTCTGCTCAAGTACGACTACACCCCGGTGGTCGGTATTGACCTGGTCTATCATTGTGCCGGCGCCTTTGGCGCGAATTGCGGCGTTCCCACCCCGCAATGGCGTCACTCGCTGCGCGCGACCCTGGCGACCCGCAAGTTCGAGATCTCGGGCATGTGGCGCTACATCGGCCCGACGGACGATGATGAACCCAAGGCTGTCTATGCGACCGAGCACTTCACCAGCGTGAGCTATTTTGACCTCTCGGGCTCGGTCAAGGCGTCGGACGTGTTCACCATCCGCGCGGGTGTGACCAACCTGTTCAACAAGAAGCCGCTGCTGGCGGCCAGCACCCAGAACGGGGGCAACGGCGAACAGACCAATACTTACCCGACCCTCTACGACGTTCTGGGTCGCCGCTTCTTCGTGAGCGCATCGATGAACTTCTGATCGGCTCGGACATCCGTCCAGGCCAAAGGCGGGGCCCGGTCGCAAGACCGGGCCCTTTCCTTTTGGAGGGCAGTGTCCTCTGGCTGATCCCCGTATCCCTTCCGGGCCGGGGACCCGGCGCATGGCCTGCGTGCATGTGCTGCCGGGCATTCGCCGCGCGCGGGGCCATCCTTCCCGGTGCCGCGTGCCTGTGGTGGCTCCCGGAGGCACACAAAAAGGGCCCGGAGCATGTGCTCCGGGCCCTTTTTGTGTGCCTTTCCGTCAGCCCTGCGGGGCCGGGGGATCAGCGATAGAAGAGGTGGCCGTCGATGCGGCCGAGTGCAGTGTGGCCACGCATCGGGCTGCCCACGGCATGAAAGAACAGCGCGCCGGGAACCGGATCCTCGCCCTGACCGTTGAGGGTCTGGGTGGCGATGGCAACGGCATCCTGCCACTGCGTGGTGTCGCGGCGCGGGTTGTAGGCGTCGACGTCGAAGAACTGGCCGCGCTGGCGGACCACCGCGCAGGCGTTCTTGGCGAAGCGGGCATCGTGCATGCGGGCGTGGATCACTTGCGCGACGGCGGCGCGGCCACGGCGGGGCTGGTTGGCCGCTTCGTGGATGATGACCTTGGCCATGCATTCGACCTGACGCGGATCGGCGGCAGGCGTGGACGTGTCGGGTTCGGGCGCCATGGCATTGGCGTCATCCGAATCTGCCTGGGCATCGACCGCCGGTTGGACGGGAGCGGGCAGGGTGCTTGCGACTTGCTGGACGGAGTCCGGCTGGCCGGCAATAAAGGGTTCGATGGCCGCGCTGGCGGGAGCGGCAAATTGCAGCGCTGCCAGAACGGCGGCTGCGGAAAGGGCACAAACAATCTTGCCAAAAGTGGTTTTGGACATTCCTTGACATCACGAGTGCGCAAGGTCGCCGTGCAGACGCGCGTTAAAAATACAAAATCGAAAAGGCGTCTGCGGGCTTCCCCACGTCTCGCCACCGAGCAGGCCCCGGACCCGAAATGGCCCCTCCTCCTGAGCGGACGGCTAAACGAAGGGCCTCCCGTGGCCGCTGGGGCGCCATGTGTCAATCGTATTGCGCCAGTCGGCCCGGAGCGAGCGCCCATGTGAGCGCCCACTTGAGCGGGCCGCAAGCGACTCGTGTTGCGCTTTGTGTCGTTCGGGCGGGGTGTTTGGCGGACAAACTGTCCGGTTGTCGGCGCGCTGCAATTGGGCCAAGCAGGGCACCATGATTGCCAGCTATCCCCATGCCCGCCCGCGTCGTTCCCGCGCCACCGCGTGGAGCCGCGCCCTGCACCGCGAGGTGCTGATCACGCCTTCCGATCTCATCTGGCCGCTGTTCGTGACCGAGGGGACCGGGGTGGAAGAGCCGGTCGGTTCGCTGCCGGGGGTCTCGCGCTGGTCGGTCGACGGGATCGTGGCGCGCGCGAAGGAAGCCGTGGCCCTTGGCATTCCCTGCCTCGCCCTGTTTCCCAATACCCAGCCCGAACGCCGCACCGACGACGGGCGCGAGGCGCTCAACCCCGACAACCTGATGTGCCGCGCGATCCGCGCGATCCGCGACGCCTGCGGGGATTCCATCGGCGTGCTGACCGACGTTGCCCTCGATCCCTATACCACCCACGGGCAGGACGGGCTGATCGACGCCAATGGCTATGTCGAGAATGACGCCACGGTCGAGGCGCTGGTGGGGCAGGCGCTCAACCAGGCGAATGCCGGGTCGGACATCATCGCCCCTTCGGACATGATGGACGGGCGCGTGGGCGCGATCCGCGGGGCACTCGAAGGTCAGGGCCACGTCAATGTCCAGATCATGGCCTATGCCGCCAAGTATGCCTCGGCGTTCTATGGCCCGTTCCGCGATGCGGTCGGTTCGAGCGGGCTGCTCAAGGGCGACAAGAAGACCTACCAGATGGACCCCGGCAATGCCGAGGAAGCGCTGCGCGAGGTCGAGATGGACCTGCTCGAAGGCGCCGACAGCGTGATGGTCAAGCCCGGCCTGCCCTATCTCGACATTGCCGTGCGCGTGAAGGAAGCCTTTGGCGTGCCGGTCTTCGCCTATCAGGTGAGCGGCGAATACGCGATGATCGAGGCCGCGGTGGCCGCTGGCGCCGGGGACCGCGACGCGCTCGTGCTCGAAACCCTGCTGGCGTTCAAGCGCGCCGGGTGCTCGGGCGTGCTGACCTACCATGCGGCCCATGCCGCCCGCCTGATGGGAGCCTGACTTTGGCATACCGCCCCGATGTGACGATCCTGCCTTTTCAGGGCAAAGTGCCGCAGATTGATCCCAGCGCCTTCATCGCGCCCGGATGCCGGATCATCGGTGACGTCACCATCGGGGCGCAGGCCTCGATCTGGTACAATTGCGTGATCCGGGGTGACGTCAACCGCGTGGTGATCGGCGCGCGCAGCAATGTGCAGGACGGCACCGTGATCCATTGCGACAGTCCCGAGCCGGGCCGTCCCGAAGGCTATCCGACGCTGATCGGCGAGGATGTGCTGATCGGGCACATGGCGATGATCCATGGCTGCACGCTCCACGACCGCGCGTTCGTTGGCCTTGGTGCCATCGTGATGAGCGGCGCCGTGGTGGAGGGCGATGCGATGCTGGCGGCGGGCGCAATGCTCACGCCGGGCAAGCGCGTGCCTGCGGGCGAGCTGTGGAGCGGACGCCCGGCCACGTATATGCGCGGGCTGACGCAGGCGGCTATCGAGGGGATGCGCGAGGGCGTGGCCCACTATGTCGCCAATGGGCAGGCGCATGCCCGTGCGGTGGCGGAATGCGCCGATGGCGCGGCCCAAGGTTGATCTGCCGCCCGCACAGGCCCTGCGCGCGCTCGCCGATGGCGAGGGCCGTCTGGCCGTGCGGGTGACGCCGGGCGCGCGGGTCGAGGGCATTGCGCTCGAAGCCGGGCGGGTTCAGGTCAAAGTGCGGGCCAAGCCCGAAGATGGCAAGGCCACGCAGGCGGTGATCGATCTGGTCGCCGCCGCGCTGGGTGTCGGCGCCTCGCGGGTGACCTTGTTGCGCGGCGCAACTTCGCGCGAGAAACTGCTCAGCCTTCCGCCCGAAGGGTAAGCGAAAGGGCCGCCATCAGCGTGGCCCAGCCCCCGGCAATCCACAGGCAGGCCATCGGCAGGCGGGTCTGGAACCAGGCCCCCAGTACCGCGCCTGCCAGCAATCCGGCCCAGAGCAGCAGCCAGTTGGCCCATGCCGCCTCCAGTCCCCGGCCCAGCAGCCCACGCCCCAGCAGCGATTGGGCGATCCCTTGCCCGATCTTGACCAGCGCGCCGGTCATGTAGGTGAGCCCGACCGAGACTTCGCCGCCGCGCAGGAAGGTGTTGTTGAGCGCACCCATCGCCAGAACCAGCATGGCCAGCATGGCCCCATGCAGATGCGCCGCGCGCATGGCGCCCGCGCCCAGCAGGAGCAGCGCGACAAGGGCCAGAACCGCCGGTTTGCGCCAGGGCCCGGCACGCAGCGCGACGAGCGCGCCTGCCGTGACCCCGGCGACGAATCCGGTGATCAGCAGCGCGGGGAGGGCCGCCCCGGCCCCGGTGCCGAGCGCGACCCCGAGCCGGGTGGTATTGCCCGACATGAACGAGACGAAATAGCCGCCCGCCGAAAGATAGCCCGCCGCATCGACGAACCCGGCCATCCCGGCCAGCGCCATGGCAAAACGGCGGCGCGAACGATCCATCCGGTTCATGCGCGCCGCCGTTTGTTCATGGGTGTTTCCTTATGCCATCAGGCGCGCAAGTCGGGCGGGGTGCCTTCGGCCTTGATCAGGGCGATGGCCTCTTCGAGCGAGACGACCTGCTGGGCCTGTTCGCCCAGACGGCGGATCGCCACGGTGCCTTCCTCGGCCTCGCGCTTGCCCACGACCAGCAGGAAGGGCACCTTCTGGAGCGAGTGCTCGCGCACCTTGTAGTTGATCTTCTCGTTGCGGGTGTCGCTCTCGACGCGGATGCCCGCCGCGCGCAGGGCCGCCGTGGCGCTTTGCGCATAGCCGTCGGCGTCCGAAACGATCGTGGCGACGACCGCCTGAACCGGGGCCAGCCAGGTCGGTAGCTTGCCCGCGAAGTGCTCGATCAGGATGCCGATGAAGCGTTCATAGGACCCGAAGATCGCGCGGTGGAGCATGACCGGACGGTGGCGCTCGCCGCTTTCGGCGATGTAGCCCGCGTCGAGGCGCTCGGGCAGCACGCGGTCCGACTGGATCGTGCCGACCTGCCAGGTGCGGCCGATGGCGTCGGTCAGGTGCCATTCGAGCTTGGGCGCATAGAACGCGCCTTCGCCCGGCAGTTCTTCCCAGCCATATTCGCTCGTGGCGAGCCCTGCGGACACGACCGCGTCGCGCAGCTCGTTCTCCGACTTGTCCCACAGTTCCTCACTGCCGAAGCGCTTTTCGGGGCGCAGCGCCAGCTTGATCGCGTAAGTGAAGCCGAAATCCTTGTAGATGCGGTCGGCCAGCGCGCAGAACGCGCGGACTTCATCGACGATCTGGTCTTCGCGGCAGAAGATATGCGCGTCGTCCTGCGTGAACTGGCGCACGCGCATCAGGCCGTGGAGCGCGCCGTGCGGCTCGTTGCGGTGGCAGCAGCCGTTTTCATAGAGGCGGAGCGGCAGGTCGCGATAGGACTTGAGGCCCTGACGGAAGATCAGGACATGCGCCGGGCAGTTCATCGGCTTGAGGGCCATCCAGTCGGCCTCGCCGCTGATCACCGGGCCTTCGTCTTCGGTGTTGGGCGTTTCGTCGGGGATGACGAACATGTTCTCGCGATACTTGCCCCAGTGGCCCGACTGCTCCCACTGGCGGGCGTCCATGACCTGCGGGGTCTTGACCTCGCGATAGTCCGCGCCGTCGATGGCGCGGCGCATGTAGGCCTCCAACTCGCGATAGATGCGATAGCCCTTGGGGTGCCAGAACACCGAGCCATGGGCTTCCTGCTGGAGGTGGAACAGGTCCATCTCGGCGCCCAGCTTGCGATGGTCGCGCTTGGCGGCTTCCTCCAGACGGTGAAGATGCGCGTCGAGCTGCTTCTTGTTGAGCCAGCCGGTGCCATAGATGCGGCTGAGCATGGCGTTCTTCTGGTCGCCGCGCCAATAGGCGCCCGAAACGCGCGTGAGCTTGAAGGCTGCCGGGTCGAGCTTGCCGGTCGAGGCCAGATGCGGGCCGCGGCACATGTCGAGCCAGTCGTCGCCCGACCAGTAGACGGTCAGCTCCTCGTTGCCGGGCAGTTCGCTGGCCCATTGCGCCTTGAAGCTTTCGCCTTGCGCTTCCCAGCGGGCGATCAGGTCTTCGCGCGACCAGACTTCGCGGCGCAGCGGCTTGTTGGCGGCGATGATCTTGCGCATTTCCGCCTCGATGGCGGGCAGGTCTTCCTCGGTGAACGGGCGGACGGCGGGCGCGAAGTCATAATAGAAGCCATCGTCGGTCGCCGGGCCAAACGTGATCTGCGTGCCGGGGAACAGCGCCTGCACGGCTTCGGCCAGAACGTGGGCAAAGTCGTGGCGGACGAGTTCGAGGGCGTCGGCCTCGTCCTTGGCCGTCACCAGCGCCAGCGCGGAGTCCCCTTCGAACGGGCGGGTGATGTCGAACAGCTCGCCATTCACGCGCGCGCCCAGCGCGGCCTTGGCCAGCCCCGGCCCGATTGCGGCGGCAATGTCGGCAGGCGTGGTGCCCGGCGCCACTTCGCGCAGCGAGCCATCGGGCAGGGTGATCTTGAGCAGGTCTGACATCGGCTTTCTCTCGCGGATTTCCGGCGCGCTTTGGCACAAGTGCCGCAGCGACGAAAGGGGCGGCATCTTGGGGTAAGGGCCGATCCGGGAGGAAGATGCCATCCGCCCGCATCGGGGCGATGGCATCACCGGCACGCGTTCAGGCGCGCGGGCGATCCCACCCCCGGAACACCGGGGTGGTGGTGGTAGTGAGCGTGACAGGGCGGTTGGCCATGATCATGCCGGGTGCCTTAGCGCAACCGCCGCCTGCTGTCACGCCGTCTACGCGGCGTGGGCAAATCGGATCTTTGAATTCCATTCGTCATCCCCGCGCAGGCGGGGATCCAGTTGCGACGGTCGCGCATGCGAACAAGGGGCAGAAGCTGGATTCCCGCCTGCGCGGGAATGACGAAACATCGATCAAACATCGCCCAGTGCTCTCAATTCCAGGCTTGGGGTGCACCGAATTTGGCCACGTCGCGTAGCACGTGCACGATCACCCAGCCCGCGACCATGCAGAGGAACGGCATCGCCGGATAGTGGAACCGCGATTGCCCGGAAAAGACCATCGCGATCAGGCTGGGATAGGCGGCGATGCCATAGGGCAGCACCCACCAGTCGATGGCGCGCAGCCCCGCTGCCCGGCGCGCGCGCACGATCATCGGCACGGCGGCCAGCGCCAGCGCGAGGAGGCCCCAGTAGAACGCCTGATTGGCCGCGCGCAGCGCGAGAAACGCATGAGGTGCGGCCTGCCACGCCCACGATCCGGTTTCATAGGCCCATTGCCCTTCGCCGTCCGGGCCCCACAGGCGGACCAGCTTCATCGGCATGAGCAGGGCAAAACGCGCCGGGTGGGCCTTGATCCACGCGATCCCGAGGGCCTTGGCCTGCGCGTCATAGGCCTGTTCCGACAGGTCGGTGCGGGCATCGAGCGCGCGGACCACAGGGTCTTCCGGGGTAAAGCCGCCGCGCGCGCTGTCGTTGTTGCCGGTCAGCAGGGTGATCCCGCCATTGGTCGAAACCGCGATCCAGCTTCCCAGTTCGCGATGGTTGCGCACCGTCCAGGGCAGGACCACCAGCGCGGCCAGCGCGCCCAGCGCCAGCCCCTTTCCGATCATCGCGGGAAGCCGCTTCCACAAGGCCCCTTCGCGCAACAGGGCAATGCCCAGAACCAGTGGCACGACCACCAGACTCTGCGCCTTGACCAGCGTGGCCAGCCCCAGCACCAGCCCGGCCACCACGGTCCAGAAGACCACGCCGGGCCGCGCCACGAGGCACCAGCACAGCGCGAGCAGCAGCGTGGTATAGAACACCTCGGTCAGCGCCAGCGGCACATAGAGCACCGCATTGGGATAGACCGCCCAGAGCAGCAGGGCGAGCCGTGCGGGAACTTCGGCGCGCAGCACATGCCGCGCCAGATCGAGCAGAAGCCACCCGGCCAGACAGGACAGGACCAGATTGACAAGGCCCACAGCCCAGATCGCCGGCCCGGTCAGGCGGAACAGCACCGAGAGCGCGAGCGGCCAGCCCGGCGGCCAATAGGCGGTCGGCGCGCCATGGTCGCCCAGATAACCGCGTCCGTCGGCCAGCATCGCCGCGCGCGAAAAATACCACGCCGCGTCCGAGCTGGGCTCCACCCAGGCCAGAATGGCGATCAGTCGCAGGCCGACCAGAGCCGCGAAGATCACCCAGAGCGCGCGCGGCTGCTCCAGCGCCGAGAAAAATGTCCGTCCCATGGCGGGCGATCCTAGGCGCGCGGACGTAAAGATTGGGTTCTAGCCCTGATTTCCGGGAGGAGGATTGTCGGGAGAGGGCGCGCCCTGAACCGCCAGCGCCGGGCTTTCGCCATTGGGGCCGGGGGCGAGCAGGTCCTGCGGGCCGATGATACCCTGGTCGACATGGCCTTCCGGGTCGGGGTGGATCAGCACTTCGACGCCGGGAAACTCGGCCATCAGCTGTTCCTCGATCTCGTCCATCACCCGGTGGGCCTGCGCCACGGTCATCGCGCCATCGACCCAGACGTGGAACTGCACGAAATCGCGGTTGCCGCTGGTGCGCGTGCGCAGGTCATGCAGACCCTTGAGTTCGGGATGGCGGGCGACGACTTCGAGAAACCGCTCGCGCTTCTCGATGGGCCATTCGTGGTCCATCAACTGCTCGATGGCCTCCTGCGAGGCGCCCCACGCGCCCCAGGCCAGCCACAGCGCGATGCCCAGCGCAAAGACCGCATCGGCCCCGGCCACATGGAAATTGTGCTCGATCAGCAGCGCGGCGATTACCGCGAGGTTGAGGTAGAGGTCCGACTTGTAGTGGACATTGTCGGTGCTGATCGCGAGGCTGCCGGTGCGGCGGATCACCGCGCGCTGATAGGCCAGCAGGCCCAGCGTGGCCATAATCGCGATGACCGAGACGAGGATGCCGCTTTCCGCCTCGATCGCCGCGCCGCCCCCGAAGAACTGGGCAACCGCGCGCCACGCCAGCCCGATCGCCGAAAACGAGATCAGGATCACCTGGAACAGGGCTGCCAGTGCCTCGGCCTTGCCATGGCCGAAGCGGTGGTTGTGGTCGTCTGGGATGGCCGCGATCCACACGCCCAGCAGAGTGGCAAGGCTCGCCACCAGATCGAGCGCGGTGTCGGCCAGACTGCCGAGCATGGCCAGCGAGCCGGTCGCCACCACGGCCCAGACCTTGAGGCCCAGCAGGAGCAGGGCCACGGCGCTGCTGGCCATGGCCGCCCGGCGGTTGAGGTGGGCGTCAGCGAGAGTCGGGGAGGGGGCGGGGGCGAGAGTGGTCGCGGGATCGGTCATCGCCCCCTGCCATACGGTCTGAATCGGTCGAGGCCAATCCGGGTCTTGCGTTTCCCGTCCACCCCGGAGGCCCAGTCCACCCCGGAGGTGATGTCAGGGATAGAGCAGCGTGCTCGTCCAGCCGCCCGCACCATCGGCGACGAAGCGGCGGCGTTCGTGGAGGCGATAGTCGCGGTCCTGCCAGAACTCGATGGCCGAGGGGATCACGCGATAGCCTGACCAGTGCGCCGGACGCGGCACGTCGCCTTGCGGGTATTGCGCGCGGATGGCGGCCACGCGGTCGAGGTAGGTCTGCCGCGAGGGCAGCGGGCGCGACTGGTCGGACGCGGCCGAGCCCAGCCGCGATTCAGGGTGGCGGCTGGCGAAATAGGCATCGGCGGCCTGCGGGCTCACTTCGACCACGGGGCCTTCGATGCGGATCTGGCGGCGCAGGCTCTTCCAGTGGAACAGCAGCGCGACATGCGGGTTGGCGGCCAGTTCGCCGCCCTTGCGGCTGTGAAAATTGGTGTAGAAGACAAAGCCGGCCTGATGGTCGAAGTCCGGGCCCAGATCGGCGCCATGCCCCTTGAGCAGGACCATGCGCAGCGAGGGCAGGCCATCGGGCGTGGCGGTGGCGAGCGCGATGGCGTTGGGGTCGTTGGGCTCGGACAGCCGGGCCTGCGCGAACCAGTCCTCGAAAATCGCGTAAGGGTCGCCGTGGGGGATGGCATCCTGATTCTGGTTCACGGTCCGTCCTGTTCTGTGTCTTGCGGTTGTGGCGCAGGGGAGGATGGCGCGAATGCATCCGTTTGCGCGATGACCTCGATCAAGGCGGTCTAGCTTGCGTGGTGGCACAATGCCATGCACATCGTTCCTGCGCGTCTTCTTCATGCCCGATCTTGCGGGCAGGGGCGCGCATCCCTAGCTAGAGAGCCATGGCAGCAGATCCCTATTCGATCCTCGGCGTCGCACGAAGTGCAAGCGAAAAGGAGGTAAAATCCGCCTATCGCAAGCTCGCCAAGGAATTGCACCCCGACCACAACAAGGACAACCCCAAGGCGTCCGAGCGCTTCGCCGAGGTGACCAACGCCTACGACCTGCTGTCCGACAAGGACAAGCGGGCCAAGTTCGACCGTGGCGAAATCGATGCCGACGGGAACCCCACCATGCCTTTCGGAGGCGGAGGGGGGTTTGGCGGCAGCGGCTTTTCAGGTGGTGGTCATCGCGGCTTTCGCCACGAAGGGGGCTTTGAAGGCGGCGAAGGGCCCGACCTGTCGGACCTGTTCGAAGGCATTTTCGGTGGCCGCGCCGGAGCCGGAGCCGGGGCCGGAATGGGTGGCGGCGGCGGCTTCAGCGGCTTTGGTGGCGGGCGGCGTCCGCCTCCGCCCAAGGGCGCCAATGTCGCCTATCGCCTTCAGGTGCCTTTCGTCGAGGCGGCCACGCGCGCCAGCCAGCGGATCACGCTCTCTTCGGGCAGCACGATCGAGCTGAAGCTCCCCGCCGGGGTCGAGAACGGCCAGCAGATGCGGCTGGCCGGCAAGGGCGAGGCCGGGCCGGGCGGTCCGGGCGATGCGATCATCACGATCGAGATCGGCCCGCACCCGTTCTTCGTGCGCGATGGCGACAACATCCGCCTCGATCTGCCCGTCACGCTCGACGAGGCGGTCAACGGGGCCAAGGTGAAAGTGCCCACGGTCGATGGCGCGGTCATGCTCACGGTGGCGCCGGGCAGCAGCAGCGGGCGGACCCTGCGCCTCAAGGGCAAGGGCTTCTCGCGCAAGGAAGGCGAGCGGGGCGACCAGCTGGTGACCTTGCAGATCGACCTTCCGGCCGACGACGCCGATCTCAAGGCCCGGCTGGAAGGCTGGACCGACAGCCGCAATCCGCGCGCACGCCTCGGTCTTTAACGCCTTGCCCCGGCCGGATCGGGGGCGACAGGAAAACGGGAGCCAACCGGGAGGAGGGGCATTACCATTGTCTATGCAAGGTGATGTCCCGCCCGATTCCGTTGTGCCTGATTGTGCCGCCCCTGATTCTGTGGCCCCCGATTCTGCCAACGGCATTCCCGGCGTGCCGCAGGGCGCGCGTCCCCTGGTGCCCGATCTCTCGCCCGAGGCGCGCCGCCGCGCGGCGCTCAGCCACCGTATGCGGCCCGACTGGTCGCGCGAGTGGGCCGCGGCCAAAGCCGATCTGGGGCCGGGCAGCCGTGTGTTCGAACTGGTCAAGCGGGTGTGGACCGGGGTCATCAACGATGGCTTCATCCATGCGGGCAACTTTGCCTACATGGTGCTGATCGCGCTGTTTCCCTTCTTCATCACCGGGGCTGCGCTGTTTTCGCTGATCGGCGAGACCAGCCAGCGCACGGCGGCGATCAACACCGTGCTCATGGCGTTGCCCCCGGTCGTGGCGACGACGATCGAGCCGGTGGCGCGCGCGGCGGTCGAGGCGCGCACCGGCCATCTGCTGTGGATCGGCGGGCTGGTGGGGCTGTGGACGGTGTCCAGCCTGGTCGAGACCATCCGCGACATCCTGCGCCGGGCCTATGGCACGCGCTGGGAACATGCGTTCTGGCGCTATCGGCTGATGTCGACCGGGCTGATCATTGCTTCGGTCGTGCTGATTCTGGTTTCGATCATGGCGCAAGTGGCCATCGGCGCGGCACAGGAAGTGATTGCGGCGTGGATGCCGCAGTTCGGGGCGTGGGTCGACGGGCTGGCGGCGAGTCGTTTCGCGCCCGCGCTGGTGCTGTTCGGCGCGCTGTGGCTGCTTTTCCTCTCGCTCACCCCCAGCGCCTATCGCTCGGGCCGCTACCCCAAGTGGCCAGGCGCCTTGTTCGTATGTCTCTGGTGGCTGGGGGTAACCATGCTGTTGCCAAAACTCCTCGCTTCGGTTTTCTCCTACGATCTGACCTACGGCAGCATGGCCGGGGTGATGATCGCTCTTTTCTTTTTCTGGTTGGTGGGCATAGGGATGGTGATAGGTGCCGAACTCAATGCCGCGCTCGCCGAAACCCCGGAAGAGCGCGACATGCTGGGCCAGGCAGACGATCGCGCGCGAGCCCTCCGTCAGGCTGGCGTGTCGAAACAGCAGAATAAGCCCGATAGCCCTGTTCCCCCCGGACTGGGCTGATCGGGGCAGGAGCGTACGAAGGCGCATGACCGGATTGATGAAGGGAAAGCGGGGCCTGATCATGGGCCTTGCCAATGACAAGTCGCTGGCCTGGGGCATTGCCCGGCAGCTTCACGAACAGGGCGCGGAACTCGCCTTCTCCTACCAGGGTGATGCTCTGGCCAAGCGGGTGCGCCCGCTGGCCGAGAGCCTGGGCAGCGATTTCCTGATCGACTGCGACGTGTCGGACATGGACGCGCTCGACGCGGCCTTCGCCACGCTCAAGGAGCGCTGGGAAACGATCGACTTCGTGGTCCACGCGATCGGCTATTCCGACAAGACCCAGCTGCGCGGCCGCTATTACGACACCACGCTCGACAATTTCCTGATGACTATGAACATCTCGGTCTACAGCCTTGTCGCGGTGACCAAGCGCGCGATCGAAATGATGCCCAACGGCGGCTCGATCCTGACGCTGACCTATTACGGCGCGGAAAAGGTCGTGCCCCATTACAACGTGATGGGCGTTGCCAAGTCGGCACTGGAATCGAGCGTGCGCTATCTGGCCAACGACTGCGGCCCGCTGGGCGTGCGCGTCAACGCGATTTCGGCCGGCCCGATCAAGACACTGGCCGCCAGCGGGATCGGCGATTTCCGCTACATCCTCAAGTGGAACGAACTGAACTCGCCCTTGCGCCGCAACGCGACGATCGAGGACGTGGGCGGTTCGGGCCTCTACTTCCTGTCGGACCTTTCGGCAGGCGTGACCGGCGAAGTCCACCATGTCGACGCGGGCTATCACCTTGTCGGCATGAAGCAGGAAGACGCCCCGGACATCGCGCTGGGCTGATTCCCGCCACAAAACGGCACAAGAAAGCCACGAAGCGCCCCCGCTTCGTGGCTTTCTTTTTGTCCGCAGCCCGAAAGAGCGCGCAATGAAAGCGTTGTGCGATGCTGGATCCCTGTCTCGTCATTCCCGCGCAGGCGGGAATCCAGCTTGCGTGCTCTGTTTGCATGCGCAGCCGTCGGAACTGGATCCCCGCCTGCGCGGGGATGACGAATAAGGCTAACGGGAATCAGATTTTTATTCCACGCCTGTAGCGCTGTGCGCGCAAGGGCCAACAAAAGACTCGAGGGTTCCCCCAAGCCATGCGCCATCGGCGATTTGAAAAAGGAGATACAGGCAAACTGGAGCGGGCGAAGGGATTCGAACCACGCCCGTAGCGCTGCTGCGCGGAGGGCCAACAAAAGACTCGAGGGTTCCCCCAAGCCATGCGCCATCGGCGATTTGAAAAAGGAGATATAGGCAAACTGGAGCGGGCGAAGGGATTCGAACCCTCGACCCCAACCTTGGCAAGGTTGTGCTCTACCCCTGAGCTACGCCCGCTCGGCGTTTGCGTGGATGGCGGCGCGAAGCCTGCCACCCAAGGCATTGAAAACTGGAGCGGGCGAAGGGATTCGAACCCTCGACCCCAACCTTGGCAAGGTTGTGCTCTACCCCTGAGCTACGCCCGCTCGGCGTTTTCAGTGGGAGGCTGGATCAGCACTCCCGCTGGGGTGAGGCGGGCCAATAACGGGGTAACGCTGCGGGCGCAACAGCAAATTTGCGTTTTCCCCGGACTTTCCCGCAGGCACGGCGCCAAAGCCCGGATCGCCGGGCGCCAAGTGGGGAAAGCCTGTCGGGATTCGTGCCCTGAAAGTGCCTCGCCCCTTGCCGAACCGGGACGATTTCCCACATGGTGGCCCGAGATTCGATTTTGCGATCCGAGTTGCAGTGGAGACAGATAGTGGCAAGCCTGGGCCTCAACCTCGACGAACAGAAGGCGGTTGACCGCTTCCGCAAGGCTATCGTCGAACCTTCGATGACCAAGCTCGTCATCCTCGACTTCTGGGCCGAATGGTGCGGGCCGTGCAAGGCGCTGACCCCGGTTCTGGAAAAGGTCGCCGCTGACTATGCCGACAAGGGCGTGATCCTCGCCAAGGTCAATGTCGACGAGGAACAGTTCATCGCCGCGCAGTTTCAGGTGCGCTCGATCCCGACGGTCTATGCGATGTTCCAGGGCCAGCCGGTGGCCGACCTGACCCAGGCGCGCAGCGAATCGCAATTGAAGCAGTATCTCGACCAGATCCTGTCCCAGCTTCCGGTGGAACCGGGCGCACCGGGCGAGGAAGCGCCGCAGGACGTGGCCCCGCTGATCGCGATGGGCGAGGAGATTCTTGGGCAGGGCGATGGCGAGCGGGCGGCGACGATCTTCGCCCAGATCATCGAGATCGCGCCCGACAACACCCATGCCCATGCTGGCCTCATTCGCGCGCTGCTGGCAGCTGGCCACAAGGACGAGGCGCAGGCCGTGCTCGACGGGCTCGACCCCAAGCTGGCTCAGGACCCGGCGCTGGCCCAGGCCCGCGCCGCGCTGGCGCTGGCCGAGGAAGCCCCCGAGGAAGGCGAACTGGCGGGCCTTCGCGCCGCAGCCCTTGCCGCGCCCGACGACATGGAGGCCCAGCTGGCCTTCGCCAACGGCCTGTTCGCCGCCGGTGACCGTGATGCCGCCGCCGACAAGCTGCTGGCGATGGTTGCCGCCGACCGCACATGGAACGAGGGTGCGGCGCGCGCCCGCCTGCTCCAGATTTTCGAGGCGATCGGTCTGGAAGATCCGTGGGTGGCGCGCACCCGCCGCAAGCTGTCGACCGTGCTGTTCGGCTGATGCCCATGAGCGGGGCGGTCGACAGGATCAGGCTTTCGATCTTCCCGCTGTCCGGGGCGCTGCTGTTCCCCGGCCTGCAACTTCCGCTGCACATTTTCGAGCCGCGCTATCGGGCGATGGTGTCCGATGCGCTGGCCCGCGACCGGCGCATCGCGATGATCCAGCCGCAGGCCCCTGCCGAAGGGGCGCCGCTGTTCGCGGTGGGCTGTCTGGGCAAGATCGAGGATGTCGAGGCGCTGGAAGACGGGGGTTTCAACATTCTGCTGGCGGGCGTGGCGCGCTTTCGCGTGCTGCGCGAGCTGGACGTGAGCACGCCGTTTCGCCAGATCGAGGCGCAGCTTCTGGCCGATGACCCGGACGAAGTGCTCAGCGCGGTCGAGCGCGCCGGGTTCGAGCGCGAGGCGCGCACGTTTGCCGATGCACAGGGCTATTCGGTGGACTGGGATTCGGTGGCGCGGCTCGACGATCAATCGCTGATCAACGGCGTCTCGCAGATCGCCCCGTTCGATTTCGCGGCAAAACAGGCCCTGCTCGAAGCGCCCGGTCTGGCCGCGCGGTGCGAACTGCTGATCCAGCTCATGCAGTTCTTTGGCCGCCGCGACGCCGATGACGATGAAGTGACGTTGCAGTAAGGGGTGGGAAGAACAAGGGATCCCGCACGCCCCATTTTTCGTCATCCCCGCGTAGGCGGGGATCCAGTTTCGACGGTGGCGCATGCGAACAAGGCATGGATCTGGATTCCCGCCTGCGCGGGAATGACGAATACCTCTTTTTCTTCAGTCCTTTGGCGCCATTCCCCGCGCCATCTGGCCGAGCACGTCGCTCATTGCTGCCGCGATTTCCGCGTCGGGCAAATCGGCGTCGGCAATGGCGCGTTCCATCGCTTCGGCCCACTGGCCTGCGGTCTGCTTGTCGATGGCGAAGGGCTTGTGCATCGACATCATGCACTTGTCCGGATTGGCGACCCACCAGTCGCGCGGGCCGCCACACCATCCGGCAAGGAACGAGGGCAGCGAGGCGCGCATGGGGGTCAGATCGGGCGCGTGCATGGCGCGCAGCTCGGCATAGGCGGGGTCGGTTTCCATGAGGTCGTAGAACCGCTCCGTCACGCGGCGCAGCGGTTCGATCCCGCCGATGCGGTCGTATGGTGTCAGGGCGGGAGCTTCGGTCTGGGTCGCCACGGAAAGCCTTTCGCACGAGAAATCGTGAGAATTGCCTCTAGCCCGCGTGGCGCCCAGCGGCCTTGACCCCCGTCAAATCAGCAATCCAGCACGAAAGGCCCCGGCTGGCGATTTTCGAGCGCGGCCTGCGCGGCACCCGCCTGCGCCAGCGGGAAGCGCCCGCCAATGCCCAGCGGAAGCTCGGGCGCGGCGGCAAAGAACGCGCTGGCCTGTGCCTCCAGTTCGGGGCGGGTGGAAATATAGGCAAACAGGAACGGGCGGCTGAGCGTGGCCGACTTGGCGCCCAGACGCGCGATGTCGAGCGGCGGGATCGGGCCCGAAGCCTGCCCATAGTTGACCAGATGCCCGCGCGAGGACAGCGCGGCGAGCGAGCCGTCGAACGTGTCCTTGCCCACTGCGTCATAGGCGACATGGACCCCGGCGCGGTCGGTCAGCCGGGCGACTTCGGCGGCGACATCTGCCTCGCGATAGGGGATCACATGGTGGCATCCGGCAGCCTGCGCCAGCGCGATCTTTTCTGCCGACCCTGCCGTGCCGATCACCGTGGCGCCGCGCAGGCGGGCCATGCGGGACAGCACCTGACCGACCCCGCCGCCTGCGGCCTGAACCAGCACGCGGTCGCCCGCGCCGACCTTGTGGACCGCATCGACGAGGACTTGCGCAGTCAGTCCCTTGAGGAACCATGCGGCGGCCACGGCATCCTCGACCCCATCGGGAACCGCCACGGCCAGCGCGGCATCGACCACGCGGGCGCGGGCATAGGCGCCATAGAAGCGGTCGATATAGGCCACGCGCTGGCCGATGGAAAAGCCGCTGACGCCTTCGCCCAGTGCCTCGATCACGCCCACGGCTTCAAGGCCGGGAATGCCGGGGAGCCTGAGCGTCTGGTAGGCGCCCGAGCGGACGTAGATGTCATGAAAGTTCACGCCAGCCACGCTCTGGCGCAGGCGGATCTGGCCGGGGCCGGGATCGGGCACGTGAACGGTTTCGAGAACCAGCTGGCCCGGACCACCGGGCTGGCTGAGGACGATGGCTTCGCTGGTAAGGCTCATGGGGCGGGAACCTATGCCATTCAAAGCGCGTGTGAAAGCGGCAATACCCGGTGGGTGGCATCCGCTTGGCGGGGCCAGCCTACGCGCTTGTCCTGAGGGCCTGCACCGATTGCCAGCCACACCCGCGCAGGAGACAACCAGAGGGCTCCGCGCATCTTCCAGCGCACCCCATTGCCCGTCGCAGCGGATGTGCGGAGCACTTTCCCCTTTTTCTGTCGTTATTTGCCAGAGCTTGCGGCGCTGTCCCTGGCCCATGGATTGTGGGCCGGAGCAGGGGCAGGGGCCGAAGCGGTGGGCGCCTGATCCGGCGCCTGATCCGGTTCTGGCACCAGTTGCCAGGCCAGAACCAGAATCCCGCCCGCCCACCACAGGGCCTTCCAGCGGCTGGCGAAGATCGTGGTGAGTCGGGGGCCGAACATGGCCCCCTTCTGCCGGTGAAAGGTTAAGCGGTTGCCATCACCGCCGCGGTCTCGCCGGGTGCATCCTCGCGTGCCGGGGCAAGGCTCACGGGGATCGACTTGTAGGCCGGGGTGCCGCTGGCCGGATCGAAATCCTCAAGCGGCACGAGGCAGTTGGCTTCCGGGTAATAGGCCGCCAGCGAGCCGCGCGCGATGGCATGGCGCACGATGGTAAAGCCCTTGAGTGTGCGCCCGGCAGTCGTCGTCACATCGACCTTGTCGCCATGGGCGAGGCCGAGCATGTCCATGTCGACCTCGTTGGCGAAGATGATGTCGCGCCGCCCGGTCACCCCGCGATAGCGATCATCGAGGCTGTAGATCGTGGTGTTGTACTGGTCGTGGCTGCGGATCGTGGTCAGCAGCAGCGGGCGCGCCTGCGTTTCTTCGGTGTGCGGGTGGACGAGGAACTGCGCCTTGCCGCTCGGCGTGTTCCAGACCCGGTTGCGCGGGCCGACGGTCAGGCTGAAGCCGCCGGGCACGCGCACGCGTTCGTTGAAGTCGCGGAAATCGGGGTACACTTCTTCGATCTTGTTGCGGATCAGGTCATAATTGCCGACAAGGCCGTCCCAGTCGATGGCGGTGTGGGGCAGGCTCGCCTTGGCAAGGCCGGCCACGATGGCCGGTTCGGAGCGCACCAGCGGACTGGGCGGCGCCAGCTTCCCGCGCGAGGCATGGACCATCGACATGCTGTCTTCGACCGTGACCCACTGGGGCCCTGCGGCCTGAAGATCGAGCTCGGTGCGCCCGAGGCAGGGCAGCACCAGCGTTTCTTTGGCCGTGAGCAGGCAGGTGCGGTTGAACTTGGTGAGGATGTTGACCGAAAGGTCGAGGCTGCGCACCGCGGCAAAGCAGGCTTCGGGATCGGGCATGGCCACGGCCAGATTGCCGCCCAGCGCGATCAGCACTTTCGAGCGGCCCTCGCGCATGGCGGTCAGCGCCTCGACCGCGTTGTGGCCATGCTTGCGCGGCGAGGTAATGCCAAAGGCGGTGTCGAGCCGGGCGAGCATGGCTTCGGCGGGCAGTTCGGTGATGCCCACGGTGCGGTCGCCCTGCACGTTGCTGTGGCCGCGCAGCGGACAGATCCCCGCGCCCGGACGCCCGAAATTGCCGCGCAGCAGAAGCAGGTTGGCAATCGCCTGGACGTTCTGGGTGCCGTTCTTGTGCTGGGTGATGCCCATGCCATAGCAGATGATGACGTTTTTGGCCGAGGCATAGACTTGCGCCATGCTCTCGATCGCCTCGCGCGAGAGGCCCGAGGAGGCCTCGATCCAGTCCCACGAGGCCGCCTCGATATCGGCCTTGAGGCCCGCGAACCCTTCGGTGTGCCGGGCGATGAAATCATGGTCGAGCACGTCCCCGCGCGCGTCTTCCAGCGCGAAGACGGCCTTCATCATCCCCTTGAGCATGGCCAGATCGCCGCCGATCCCCACCTGATGATAGGCCGAGGCCAGCGGGGTGGCATGGGGCGAGAACATCTCGGTCATGTGCTGGGGCGACTTGAACCGTTCGAGCCCGCGCTCGCGCATCGGATTGGCCACGATGATCGGCGCGCCGCGCTTGGAGGCCGCCGCCAGCGTGGCGAGCATGCGCGGATGGTTGGTGCCCGGATTGTGGCCGATGCAGAAGATCGCATCGGCATCGTCGAAGTCTTCGAGCGTGACCGTGCCCTTGCCGATGCCGATCGAGACCGGCAGGCCCGTGCTGGTCGCCTCGTGGCACATGTTCGAGCAGTCGGGGAAATTGTTGGTGCCAAAGGCGCGGGCGAACAACTGGTAGAGGAATGCCGCCTCGTTCGAGGCGCGGCCCGAGCAATAGAATTCGGCCATGTCGGCCTGGGGCAGGGCCTGCATCACCGCGCCCGCGCGGGCAAAGGCCTCTTCCCAGCTGACCGGCACGAAATGGTCGGTCTGCGGATCATAGCGCAGCGGGGTGGTCAGCCGCCCGGCATCCTCAAGCTGGTGATCGCTCCACGACCACAGTTCGGTGGCCGAATGGCGGGCAAAGAAATCGGGATCGACGCGCTTGACCGTGGCTTCCCAGGTCACCGCCTTGGCGCCGTTTTCGCAGAATTCGAACGAGGAGGTATGCTTGGGATCAGGCCAGGCGCAGCCGGGGCAATCGAACCCGTCGGGCTGGTTCATCTGGAGCAGCGCACGGGTATCGGTGCTGGTCTTCATCTGCGTGCGCACGGTCCGCGCCACCGCGCCCAGCGCCCCCCAGCCACCCGCAGGCCCCTTGTAGTCGCCCACACCCTTGATCTGATCGCTCACCGCTCGCTCCGTCGTTGCCTGCCCGTCAGACCAAGCTGTCGGCCAGAACGCGCCGCAAAATCAAATCGGAAAGCCCCATGTTTGATAGAGGCTGCCTATCAAGGCGAACGCAGGGCACCACGCTGGCGGCGCGAACAAGCGCCTTTGACCGCATGGCGGCCCGGAAAATGGTTTGTCAGGGGAAAAGTGGAGGCCCGAGCCGTCTCCGCATTAGGCCTTGAGAATGGCGGAATTGCTGGGTTTTGAGTCCAGTCGCTTGAGGAGTGGCCCCCAAGATGGCCCCCACCGCGCGCGGCTGGCGGGGCCAGATGTCCACAGGGAAATTAATGCACCTAACGGGTGGCCGAGTTGCCGCTCATACATAAGCTTGAATCTGATTTGCGATTGACGGCTTATTGCGCGATGTGAATTTAGCGCCTCTTGCCAATGATTTATTGACCAAATTCATGAAATGAAATTACTTCAACGACATGGATATGAAGGCATTAATCAAGGCGTCCATTCGCTGCGTTCTCTCACCGTGGACCCGATTGCAGCGGTGTTGGCTACGTTGGCGAACGAGGAAACAGGGCATGCAGGTGCAGATTGCAGACGTATCAGATCTAGTCGATCGGTTTGAAACTCTGCTCGACAGTCACGGCGTTAGCATTCCGAAGCACGGCTCAACTGGCGCCGACATGCTTCCACTATGGCGGATTTTAGGGGCGCTCAAAGAAGGGTTTTCAGGCACACCTGACGAGATGCGCCGCGACTATACAGCAGGGCTTGCTGTACACGACCTCGCCGCGAAAGTGCTGGCGGTAAAGGATCATCAGGACTTCAAAACGCTCATACCCCACTTGGAGATGCTATCAAAAGGGGCAGTCCACTTAACACAAGAACCACCCGCTAACTCAGACGTCTATAACAAGCTCGTGGAAGTCTATTGGGCGACGTTGCTAATGGCGAGTGGCACGAACGTCGACCTCGACCACCCAAAAAGCTCGAAAGGCGACAATCCCGACGTGATCGCGTTGGAACGCAGCCAGCCTGCACGCGCCTATGCATTCAAGACGGTGCGCTCTGCACATACGCAGAACCTCTACGAGCACATCATCAAGGGCGTCGACCAAATAGAGAAATGCCCTGCGCCAGAGGGCATCGTAGCTTTCAACCTCACGCCCCGACTGCTCGATGCAGGCCTATGGCCGGAAGGTGGCTATTTCGAAGACTGGAGACAACCCGCAACACATGCACAACAAAAGATGAAACAGATGATCTCTGACGTCGTTAATGAAAACGGCCAGCAGTCGATTGACGGCATCTTTAAAGGTAAAAAGGCGGCCACCTCCATTCTCTGCGTCGCGTTCATCCCGACAGTGGCCAAGAACCCCGGTACGGGGAACCCAGTGGTAATGCCTCTGAAGATCGCCGTGCTCGTAGAGTTGAATAAGGTGCGCCCTCCGTCCGACACCATGGCAGAGGAAATTGCGAAAGCGCACTGTGTCATGCAACAGCAACTCGGCTGACACTAGGGCCACATGGGGCCACCAAACTGCCTCTATCGGTCTCACGCGCACACAGGTGAGAGGCATCCGAAAAAGGCAGCCCCAAGTGGCCCCACCGGCCCTAATCAGTCGCCAGAGCCACGCCGCACAGCAACGCAGCGATAGAACTTCACGCCTCCGGTCTTGCGCTGGCAAATGTCGCGGCGCTCCAAAGCCGCCTTGAACTCCTTCGCATTGCCGGGATGCTCGCCCGCCTCGTGGGCATATTCCGACCACGACTTAAACAGCGGCGTGGGCTGCTCCATGAACGAAGGGCCGCGCTCGCAGCGCTCGTCCAGCCATTGCCCGAAGATGTCCTGATCGGCAAAATAAGCCTCGGTCGCGCCCGCCACGGACTCGGGGCGCATCAGGCCCTCGCTCTGCCATTCGAGGCAGCCAGCAATGGCCCAAGCCAGAATCTGGGGCCACTCATCGCGCAGCTTGGCCTCAAGGTCGCGGTCGGGGGTCTTGGGCTTCACCACGAAGGGCAGGATATTGAGACGGCGGCGCATGGCGTCATCCACATTGCGCAGGCTGGGGGCGTGGTTGCCCGCGATCAACAGCTTGAACTGCGGCGTATAGGTGAAATTGTCCTGCCGCATGAATCGCGCAGTGATCGGGTCGCCCCCGGTGATGGCCTTCACCTTGGCCTCGGCCCAGCCACGCCCCGCCTCGGTTTCGCTAGCCGTCACCAGCCGCGCGCCCTTCAGCATGGCCAATTCGGTCGAATGGCGGTCATGGCGAGAGTCGGCAAACGTCTCCATGGCTGCGGTCGCGGAATAGTCGGCCATGATCCCCGCAAGCGTATTGAGGAACACCGACTTACCGTTGCCGCCGGGGCCATGAACAAAGGCAAAGGCGTGTTCGCGCGTGGAACCCGTCAGACAATAGCCGCACCAGCGGCGCAGAAAGTCCACCATCTCAAGGTCGCCCCCGGTCGCCTCGGACAGGAAGCGCAGCCACAAGGTCGGCTGGCCATCGCCCGGCGCGCAGGCCGTCAGCTTGGTGATGCGGCTTTCGGGCGAGGCAGCGAGCAAGGCACCGCTGCGCAAGTCTACAGTGCCCCCCGGCGTGCCCAGCAGCCACGGATCGGCATCCCACTGCGCCTGCGTGACGGCAAAGGCAGGGTTCGGGCGCATCAGCGCCTCAACGCCACACACCGTCTTGTTGGTGGCGATCTTGGGGGTCTGCGTGGCCGTGCCAGCCGTGCGGACATGGGTCAGGATCTGGTGGCGAATGAGATTGCACTCATCAGGCGTCCAGCGGCTGCCATCCCAGCGATACCAGCGCGAGGCAGTGTGGTCGAAGCGCCAGCGGGCAGCATGAAGCAACGCAAACTCGCGCGACAGCGTTTCTTCGGTCGGCGCTTCCTTGGCAGGGGTCAGCGCGCCCGGCGTAATCAACGGAGCAGCGCCGCGCCCACTGTCATCATTGTCAGCCACCGGCAGCGGATTGGGCGCCTTGAAGGCCGCCAGAATGTCGCTGTCGGGAATATCGGCAAAGTCGTGGCCCGTGTGGGCGTCATTCATATGGGCAGTCATGCGGAAATCCTCGGAATAGTCATGTTCGCGCCAGTCATGGCAGCGGCCTCGCGCGCAGCCTTGAAGCCAGCGGCGTCATCATCAGCGGCAATGGTCAGCAGGAGGTCAGGGCGCTTGAGATGGATGGCCTTGGCAACCACTGGCAGATTGTTGGCGCTCAGGGCAGCCACGACCGGCAGCCCCGTGGCCCGGCGAATAGCGGCCATCGTGGCCATGCCCTCACCAATCACCAGATGGTCCACCGCCTTGCCAGCCCACCAGAACAGGCCCGAGGTGCGCGCGCCCTTGGAAAACAGCTTCTCGCCGTCAGGAGCAATCTTCTGCACGTTTTGCACCTTGCCGCTTGCGTCCTGCATCGGCATCAGCAGCCACTTGCCGTTCTGCCAGAGCCGCTCTGGCGCGATGCGCTTGGCCACAATGTAAGGATGGGCCGGGTCGGCTGGCACGGCCCGTGCGAGTTCCTGTCGGGCCATATGGGCAGCCTCTTGCCACCGCGCGTGGCGTTCAGCTTCGCGCTGGGCTTCGGCTTGGCGAATGGCGCGCTTTTCGGCCTTGGTCAGTTCCCGGCGTTTGCCGGTAAACTCAGGCAACATGCCAGCCGCGCGAAGGGCGTCTTTCACAGCCAGCGCGTCAGCCAACACACCATTATGGCAATTCACCAGAACGCCATCAGGCGCATCGGGAACAATGCGCAGCGATGTCCCCCGATCCCGCCCGGAATGCCCCGGTGTGGGGGCCAGCACCTGATTGCCGCTGACCTGCCCACCCAAGACGTGTGCGATGGCCTGAAGGCTAAGCGACAGCATTAAAAGGGGTCTTCTTCTTCGACCCACTTGCGGCACCATTCATCTGGTCGAACGAGGGGCCACCCATGGCGGGTTTGCGTGGGGGGGCGAAGACGACAGGTGCCAAGTCCATTCGGCCAGTAGGAGTGATGCCTAGCCAAAGGCTGGGGAACCGGTCCAAACGCAGCACAGTTCTTGCAATTCTTAATCATCAGACAGCTCCCCCCGTCAATGCACGGATGCTTTCAAGGGTAACAAACGGTCGCGTCCCGGGACGTGGTGTAGGTTCTGACGGTAGCGCTGCTGGCCGGGCGCGCGCTTTCCATATAGCGCTGTAGCGTCCGGCCAGCAGCGCGGGTGGTCACCGCGATTTTCGGATAGGTTTGGGTTGCAAAGCTCGAACCTGGAGAACCACGATGACCGATTCCATGATGCACTTGCGCACGCTGGTCGAGAAGGCCCCTGACGCGGATATTTTGCGCGAGATGATCTCGTTTGCCGCCGGGCGGCTGATGGAGATGGAGGTGGGAGGCCTGACTGGTGCCGGTCACGGCGAGAAGTCTGCCGACCGGCTCGTCCAGCGCAACGGCTATCGCAACCGCGACTGGCACACCCGCGCCGGCACGGTCGAACTGCGCATCCCCAAGTTGCGTAAAGGCAGCTATTTTCCTGGATTTCTGGAGCCGCGCCGGATGGCCGAACGGGCGCTGACGGCGGTCATCCAGGAAGCCTACGTGCATGGCATCTCGACGCGCTCGGTCGATGACCTGGTCAAAGCGCTGGGCATGGATGGCATCTCCAAAAGCCAGGTCAGCCGCCTGTGCGAAGAGCTCGACCAAAAGGTGCATGCCTTCCTCGATCGCCCGATCGAGGGCGACTGGCCCTACCTGTGGATCGACGCCACCTATGTCAAAGTCCGCCAGAATGGCCGGATCGTATCCGTTGCGGTGATCATTGCGGTGGGCGTCAACAGCGACGGTCGCCGCGAAGTGCTGGGTATGGACATCGGCCCATCGGAGGCTGAGCCATTTTGGACGGCCTTTCTGCGCAAGTTGACGCGCCGGGGCCTGCGCGGCGTGAAGCTGGTGATCTCCGATGCGCATGAGGGCATCAAGGCGGCGGTCTCCAAGCTGCTGTGCGCGACATGGCAGCGTTGCCGCGTCCACTTCATGCGCAATGCCCTGGCCCATGCCGGCAAGAGCGGTCGCCGGGTCGTCTCGGCCTTCATCGGCACCGCCTTCGCACAGGAAACGCCCGAGGCAGCCAGCCAGCAATGGCGCTCTGTCGCCGACCAGATGCGTCCGAAGCTCCCAAAACTCGCCACCTTGATGGACGATGCCGAACCCGACGTGCTGGCCTACATGACCTTCCCAAAGGAGCACCGCGCCAAGTTGCACAGCACGAATCCCATCGAGCGGCTGAACGGCGAAATCAAACGCCGCACCGAGGTTGTCGGCATCTTCCCGAACGAGGCTGCGATCACCCGCCTCATCGGCGCCATTCTCATGGAACAGTCCGATGAATGGGCCGTCCAGCGTGGACGATACATGTCGCTTGAAACCATGGCGCCGGTGAGCGACAATCCCATCGTCGTGCTCTCGGCTGTGCCAGGCGCATGATCGGCTCAAGCTGATGCCGAATTTGGCGGTGGCCCAGATAAGCTACACCATGCCGTGGGACACGATCTAACAAACTGGCGGCTCAGAACACGCACAGTCTTTAAGTCGCCGCGCGCGATAAGTTTGTAAACGCTCGTCTTGCCTAATTTCAGGATATTGGCGGTTTCGGAAATAGATGCGGTGAAAGGCTGCATTCATTGACCTCATAGTTCACAAGAGATGACAAACATTTGTTCATCACTCCATCCAGCATAAGTGAACCGAGGCGGTCGAATACGGTCATTTACGAAATTTATGCACAGCGCCTTTGCTGAAACCAAGTTCAAGGGCTGTAGCTAGGGGCGCATCGCGGTTGCGCGTTACCTGCAGCCCCCACCCGCCGGGGGAGGACCCTTTTTCTGTGACTTGGGGGGGGGGCGCCAGATGCCCTGAGCGATTTGCTCAGAGTCATCTTGGCATATTGTAAGGGGCGGCGCAGGGCAGAGCGTCAACGCGCCCAGCGGCCTCCTCAGCCGCCCCCATGGCATTGCATCAAAGAGCGCCCAGCCTATGCTACGCGCGCCTTGAACTGCACGATGTCCGCGCCCTTGCGCAGCGCGTCGAGGTGGTCGCTCCACCACTGCGCCATTTCGACGCGCTCCCCCCAATACGCCGCGCGGTGATAGGCGCCGCGCACCCGGTCGCTGTCGCCATGGGCAAGGGCGCGCTCGATAGCGTCAGGGTGCCACTTGCCGCTTTCGTTCAGCAGGCTGGAGGCCATCGAGCGGAACCCGTGGGCGGTCATCTCGTCCTTGGAGAAGCCCAGCCGCCGCAGAGCCGCGTTCAGCGTGTTCTCGGACATGGGCCGCGCCCGAGTTCGCAGGCTGGGGAACACATAGCCCGTGGGGCCGGTGGCCGGGTAAATCTCCGCGAACAGCTCCACGACTTGCCGCGAGAGCGGCACCACATGGGCCTTACGCATTTTCATCTTCTCGGCGGGGATGGTCCACACGCCTTCGTTCAAATCAATCTCGGACCATTCGGCGTGGCGCAACTCACCGGGGCGCACAAAGACATGGGCAGCAATCTGCAAGGCCCGCTTGGTCAGGCCCTGCCCCTGATAGTCGTCAATCGCCCGCAAGAGTTCGCCCACCCGGCTGGCGTCAGTGATGGCGCTGTAATTCTTGGCGCGCGGGGTAATCAGCGCCCCCTGCAAATCGCGAGTCGGATCAGAGCGCAGACGGGCCGTGGCAACGCCATGCCGGAACACAGCCCCCGCAAGCTGTAAGGTGCGCCGAGCGCTCTCCATCGTCCCACGCGCCTCAATCTTGCGAATGGCGGCCAGAACGTCCACCGGCTCGATTTCGGCAATCGGCATAGGCCCGATGCTGTCGTTCAGCAGGGACAGCAGATATTCGCTGCGCTGGGTCGTGGCAGGCGCCCAAGGCCTGACACCATCCCGCTTGCGCTTGTCGCAATACTCGGCAGACAGCGCCGTGAACGTCTCGGCGTTCTGGAGCTGAGCGCGCAGCTTCTCGCGCTTCTTCTCGTCCCCCGGGTTCTTGCCAGCCGCAAGCAGCTTGCGCGCTTCATCGCGGCGCTTGCGGGCCTCGCTCAGACTCACCTCGGGATATTTCCCCAAGACAAGCTTCTTCTCCTTGCCCAGCCACCTGTACTTCAGCCGCCACAGCTTGCCCCCGGACGGCTGCACCAACAGGAACAGCCCATCGGCATCGCCCAGCTTGTAAGGCTTGCCCTTCGCCTTTGCCCCACGGATCGCAACATCGGTAAGCGCCATCAAACCCCGCCTTCATGCCCGTGGCCCCCGTGGGGGCCATTTTTCTGGGGTCGCTGGCGGTGGCCCCCACAGTGGCCCCCGATTGCTGTGGCTGTTCCCGAATGGAGACGAACACAGGCGAACCCGATGGGCTTAAATTATGGCGGTTTTCTGGGGGTGTCCAATCAGCGGCGAATGCCCGCGAATGGAGTAATGGAGGCCCGAGCCGGAATCGAACCGGCGTAAACGGATTTGCAGTCCGGTGCGTCACCACTCCGCCATCGGGCCTCTCGTCGCATGGCGCGTCGCGGCGCCACGGGTGGGAGACGGGCGGTTAGCCCAGAGTGGCGCGCATCGCAACGGGATTTTTTCCACTGCCTGTCGCGATGCGCCGATCATCCCGTCTCCGCTCCGGTTCCCGCCCTTATGCCTCGTCTTCAGTGGCGGGCTTGGCGCGGCCCTTGAAGCCTTGCGCGATCACGTACCATTCGGACGAATCCTTGCGGCTGGCGGGCGGCTTGGCATGCTTGACGGTGGTGAAATTGCGCTTGAGGATCGTGAGCAGGTCGTGGTCGGTGCCCCCGGCAAAGACCTTGGCGACGAAGGCCCCGCCCGGTGCGAGGGTGTTGATCGCGAAGTCGACCGCGGTTTCCACCAGGCCCATCGTGCGCAAGTGGTCGGTCTGCTTGTGGCCCACGGTGTTGGCGGCCATGTCGGACAGGACGAGGTCGGGCGGGCCGTCGAGCGCGCCTTCCAGCGCGGCGGGGGCCTCGTCGGCCATGAAGTCCATCTGGAAGATCGTCACGCCCTCGATCGGCTCGGTGGGCAGGAGGTCGATGCCGACCACGCGCGCGGCGGGGGCCTTCTTGCGCACCACCTGGCTCCACCCGCCCGGCGCGATGCCAAGGTCGACCACGCGCTGGGATCCGCGCAGCAGGGTGAATTTTTCGTCCAGTTCGATCAGCTTGAAGGCCGCGCGGCTGCGCCAGCCTTCGGCGCGGGCCTGCTTGACGTAAGGGTCGTTGATCTGGCGCGAAAGCCAGCGCGCCGAAGAAGCGGTGCGCTTCTTGGCGGTCTTCAGGCGTTCGCGCGGGTCCTTGCCGGAACGGCTCATCGGGGTGCTCCGCTGCTGAGTTGGCGCAAGGCCTCGCGGCTGCGGACGGGATCACCGCCCGTCGCCATGAGGCTGCGCAGGATGCCTTCGCGAATGCCGCGATCGGCAATGCCCAGCCGGTCGGCTGGCCAGATATCGAAGATGGTTTCCAGAATCGCGCAACCGGCGACGACCAGATCGGACCGTTCGCGCCCGATGCACGGCACGCCCACGCGCTCGGCGGGAGACAGGCTGCTCAGCCGCTGGCTGATCGCGCGCATGTCCGCGGTCGGCACGATCAGCCCGTCGACCGCGCGGCGATCATACTGGGGCAGGCCGAGGTAGAGGCTGGCAAGGGTCGTGACCGTGCCGCTCGTGCCCAACAGGCGGATCGCGCCGCGCTCGATGGCGTGCGCGCGGGTCTGGCCGATGCGCTGGGTGAACGAGGCAAAGCCGCTGGCCACGCGTTCGCGCATGTCCGCATAGGCCGCCGCGCGCGCCTCGGGGCTGTCGGCGATGGGGCCGGTGCTTTCGGTGAGCGAGACGACCCCCCAGGGCACGCTTTGCCAGTCGAGGATGCGGGGCACCGGCTCGGACGGGTCGACGAGCACCATTTCGGTCGAGCCGCCGCCGATGTCGAAGATCATCGCCGGGCCTTCGCCATGTTCGAGCAGGATATGGCAGCCCAGAACGGCCAGCCGCGCCTCTTCCTGCGCGGTGATGATGTTGAGGCGGATGCCCGTCTCGCGATAGACGCGATCGATGAATTCTGCGCCGTTGGACGCGCGCCGACAGGCCTCGGTCGCCACCGAGCGGGCCAGATGGACATTGCGCTTGCGCAGCTTCTCGGCGCAGACATGCAGCGCGGTGAGCGCGCGATCCATCGCCGCATCCGACAGGCGGCCCGACTGCGCCAGCCCTTCGCCCAGCCGGACCACCCGGCTGAACGCATCGATCACCACGAAATGCTCGCCCGCCGGGCGCGCGATCAGCAAACGGCAATTGTTGGTGCCCAGATCGATCGCGGCATAGGCCTGACGGTGGAACGGCACAGGGCGATTCCAGACGCGCGGCATAGCGCCAGCCCCGGTTGCGACCGCCCCGGCTGCTCCCCCTGTCGCCGTGACAGCGGCGGGAAGGGGCGCCTCGCCTCCGCCGGGCGCGGTTGCAGGCAGTTCTGCCGTCGGGGTGGCGTGACCGGCCTTGACCGGACCTGTCTCGGCGGCACGGGGCGCATGGGAAGATGGCGCATGGGGTTGGGCAGCCTTGCCGCGCGCGCGGCGGGGCTTGCCTGGCTTGCGCCCCTTGCCCTTGCGATGGGGCGTGCCGCGTCCCTTGCGAGCGGGGCTCTTGGCATCGGCCCCGGTTTGCCCGTGAGCCGCCTGCCCATGGGCTGCCGGTCCATGAATTGTCTGTCCATGCCCGCCCGGCTGAGGCCTTTCCGGCGAGGCGCCAGAGGACGCAGTGTGGCCGGCTGTGGAGGTGGAAGACTTCGCACCGGTCGCGGCAGAGTCAGGCGCGGCCGCCCTGGGCCTGCGCTGCCTGTTCCTTCCGCCGGATCGCGGCCCCCGCCCCCTGGCCGGCGGAGTGGATTCCGCCATGATTCAAATTCGCTTGTGTTTTCCCGCCGGCATTGGGCCAAACGGGTACTTGGGCGTCATCGTAGCGTCATGGTGCTCCCACGGCAAGGTTTGCCCCCGAGGCAGACCCGGCTCCCGGTGGAGAGCAATGCGCCAGAACCTGTAAACGAAGGCAATCAACAGGTTTTCCACCACCTTTGTGCCCCCGCTTCGTAACGCGCCAAAAAGGGGTTGACGCCCCAGCCCGCCCCGCATAGAGGGGCGCCTCCCGGTGCCCCGTCGTCTAATGGTAAGACTACGGATTCTGATTCCGTCTATCGAGGTTCGAATCCTCGCGGGGCATCCACTTCCCTGTATCAGCCGATCTCAACAAGGCCCATGTGCCTTGCTTTTATGGCGCTTTTTCTGCGACATACGGCTCATGCACGCTCAACCAGTCTCAGCCAAGCGCAAGCCAATCTGGGGTATTATGTGGGGTATCGGCGGGGGCATCTTCCCTTGCTGACCGACACGGCCTGCCGGAAGGCGATCTGCCAGTTCGTGTCCATCGCCAGCCCCCACTAAAGCGGCTGCTCATGGATTATGCATCCGCTGCAAAAATATTTCCAAAAATCAAAATTCAGCCAAAGTGACCCTAGGCGTCAAGCAGTTCGTTGAATTCCAACACGTTGCGGTCGGGGTCGCGGATGAAGCAGACCTTGCGGCGGCCTTCGCCCATCACGAGGGGGCCTTGGGTAATGGCGATATCCTCGCTGGCCAGCCAGGCGACGAGCGCATCCATGTTCGCGATGACGAAGGCTGCATGGGTATAGCCGGGATGTTTGACTGCCGCATCCATCAGGACATTGCCCTCCCGGGCCTTGATGCCATTATAGATCAGGTGCAGCCGCAGGCCGGTCGGATGCACGAGGCCGCATGCCCGGTCTGCGGCTGAAAATTCGTCCGGGTCGCGTCGAAATCCGAGCCGGGCATAGAAGGCTTCGGCCGTGGCAAGCTCGGTCACGCGGATCCCGACATGGTCGAGGCGCAGCGCGCTGAAATCCATGAGGTCTTTTCCGTGCCGTTCAGGCTTCGAGCCCGACGCGGGTGCGCGCAAAAGGGACGAAGCCGGGCAGATGTTCGATTCGGCGCAGCCAGGCGCCGATGCGCGGATAGGGGGTGAGCGTCACATTCCCTTCGGGCGCACGCGCGATATAGCTGTAGAGTGCGATATCCGCGATCGTGGGCTCGTCGGTTCCCGCAATCCATGGGGACGTGCCCAGCACTTCTTCGATCACGCGCGCAGTGGCATGGGCGCGGGCGATCACTTCCTCGGCCCGGAACGGAGCGTCGAAGACCGTGATCAGGCGCGCCGCGCAGGCGCCATAGGCGATTTTGCTCGCTGCGACCGAAAGCCAGCGCTGCACTTCCGCTTCGCGCGCAGGATCGCATGGCAACCAGTGCGAAGGCCCGATCTTGCGCGCCAGATAGACCAGGATGGCCAGCGAATCGGCAATGATCGTTCCGTCGTCGTCGAGCACCGGCACTTCGCCAAAGGCATTGAGTGCAAGGAATTCGGGCAGTTTGTGCGCGCCAGCCGCCAGATCCACGTTCACCAGTTCATGGTCTATCCCGGCCAGTGAAAGGAACAGGGCGGCACGATGGGCATGGCCCGAAAGGGCAAAGTGATAGAGCTTCATGGCGATCCTCGCGTTGCGTGATGCGCCCTGGATGCTTCAATACAGATGTGATGATAATCGGCCCAACATGCACTTCATAGTTGCACCTGGGGATGATAATCGAACGCCATGGACCAGCTTCGCGCCTTGCGCACGTTCATTGCGGTTGCCGAACAGGCCAGTTTTGCAAAGGCCGCGCGGCGCCTGCACCAATCCCCAACCACGGTGTCGCGCACGATCGCCGCGCTCGAGGCGGACCTTGGCATCGCCTTGCTTTCGCGCACGACCCGAAGCGTGCGCCTCACTGGCGAGGGCGAGAGCTTTTTGCACCGTTGCCGTCTGGGCTTGGCCGAAATCGACGGGGCCTTCCAGAACGCGCGCGGTCTGGCTGCGGCGCCCAGTGGAATCTTGACCATCACCGCCCCGGTTCTTTTCGGGCGGCTTCATATCCTGCCCGTCGTCACCCGGTTGATCCGCGCCTACCCCGATCTCGATGTTCGCCTGCTGCTGCTTGATCGCGTCGTGCGGCTGGTCGAGGAAGGGATCGATGTGGCCGTCCGCATTGCCGAACTGCCCGATAGTGCGCTGCACATGCGCAAGGTGGGCGAAGTGCGGACAGTGTTCAGCGCCAGCCCGGCTTATCTGGCACAGCGGGGCGAACCTGAGCGGCTGGACGATTTGCGCCATCACGAGATGATCATCGTTGAGGATGAAACGGGGGGCACCCGGGCGATCGATCACGACCGTCTGCGCGCGGGCCATGCCCGTTGCCGCTTGCGCGTCAATACTGTGCAGGCCGGGATCGATGCGGCCATGGCGGGCCTGGGGATCATCCGCACGCTGTCCTATCAGGTCAAGGAGCCGCTTGCGGCAAACCGCCTGCGGCCAGTGCTGGTCGATCCGGGCACTCCGGCCCTGCCCGTTTCCCTGCTCTATCAAAGTCACCGCAAGGAAACGCCCGCCATCCGGGCCTTTACCCAGATGGTCATCGCGGCCTTCCGGCAATCTTCCTTCTGAACCGTCTGCCTTGCCTCAGGGGGCGGGGCTATCCGGCGGGAATCGCCCTGTCATCGCGCAGGAAAGCGAGCATGTGGGCGTTGAAGGCATCGCTGGAATCTACGTTTGAAATATGCGCGGCGCCGCTGATTTCGACGTATGTTCCGTTTGCCATGGTTTCGGCCATGATCCGGCTGTACTGTGGCGGGGACATGCGATCGTCGCTTCCCGCTATCAAAAGCGTGGGCGTGGCCAGCCCCCTGATCCGGTCCAGCACGTCGAAATCAGTGATTGCGCGCGCAACGTTGGCCAGCGAGGCGCCGTCGCATGTCGCGGCGATCCCGTGCCAGGCCTGATAGGTGCGGATGCCCTCCGGGCTGTTCTGGAAAGCCGGTGAAACCAGCGCGGGCCAGCTCTGTTCGAACCGCGACACCGGGCCATGGGGGCTTTCGAAGATATTCGCCCAGTCTTCGGCCATCGCCTGGAATGCGGGCGAGGTCGTCTGGAAGAAGCTGTTGGCGACAACGAGCCGCCCGATGCGACCGGGATGGCGCAGGGCGAGTTCGAGCGCGACCATCCCGCCAAGCGACAGGCCTATTACATCCAGTCTGTCGATACCCAGGGTCGCCAGGAGCCGTTCGGTATCGTCGGCGATGTCGGCAACGCCAAAGGGGGCCGAAAGGCGCCCGGATGCACCATGGCCGGCATGGTCCGGGACAATGACGCGATATCCCGCCGCGACCAGGGCCGGGATCTGCGGCCCCCATGCGCGCCCCGAGTTGCTGATGCCGTGCAGCAGGAGAACGGGCCGTCCCTGGCCGAACGTCAGGAAGTAGTTGGTGCGACCGTGCGTTTCATAGAAGGCCATTTGCAACTCCATGGGCTGGAAGGGGATCGCTTCGGGGGAGGAACAGGCGTTCGCCGGGGCGCAGGCGGGCGGCAAGGATGGCCAGAACACCGCATAGCCCGGTCATCAGCCACCAGGCCGGGGCAAGATCGGACAGGTGCGCGCGCATGATCCCTGCACCGAAGGGCAGCAGCGCGGCCAGAAGATAACCGCCGCCCTGCACGAAGCCGACGATCTGCCCGGCCTGTGCCGGATCCTCGCCATGGTCCATGGCCACGATCAGCGAGAGCGGGAACAGCGCGCCGATGCCCGTTCCGACGAGTATCGCCGCCAGCCAGGCCAGCGCCAGCGGGGCCAGCGTCAGGCACAGGAGGCCGGCCAGCAAGGCTCCGATCGCCGGGAACAGCAAGGGGCGCCGATCGTGAAACCTGTTCACCCGGAACGACACGGCGATGCCTGCCACGACCTCGGCCAGAGTCACCAGCGACAGCAGGGTTCCGGCTGCCGCCGACGACCAGCCCAGCCGGGTGTAATAAGGCGGCAGCCAGGCCAGAACGAGCGTATAGGCGCCGGTGCCCAGGCCGAAGAAGAACAGCAATGTCCAGGCGCGCGGCGATCGCCGCAATTGCAGGGGGTGGCCCGGAGTCTGGCCCGGAGTCTGGCGTGACGCCTGTGTTCTTGCCTGGGACAGGCGGGCACCTTGCCACAGGCCCATGCCGAGCAGGGCAGGGCCACCCCACAGGCCGAGCGCGACCGGCCAGCCACCGTGCGGCGCGATGCGCGGGCTGGCAAAGCTGGCGAGCAGTGCGCCCCCCATGATCGCGGTGGAATAGAGCCCCATCATGCCTGCCGCGCGGGCACCATAATGGCCCCGGATCACGGCTGGCATCAGCGCCTGGACCGTCGCGATGCCCATGCCGCCCAGAATGGCGGTTCCGATCAGCATGGGGGCATCGGGGACGATCAACCGGCCAAGGCATGCCGTGGCGATCAGGACCATGCCCAGCAGGATGCCCGTATGCGGTCCGAGCAGCGCCTGCACGCGCCCCGTGCCGAGCAGGCACAGGCCCATCAACATCACCGGCACAGCTGTAAGCAGGCTGGCGCCCGTATCGCCCAGGGCCGTATCGTGTTGAATGGTATCGAGCAGTGGCCCGACGCTCGCCAGCAACGGGCGCAGGTTGAGACCGACAAGCAGGATCGCGGCCGGAAACAGGGTCCGACCCGAAAACGGGGGCAAAACGGGTTCTCCTGAAAAAGGGCGATTGCCAGGCTTGGCGCTTCCGACTTATCTTGATGTAGAGATATATATCTTGATGTCAAGATAAGTGAGGCGAGATGGACAGAGCAGAGCGGGCGGCCCGGCAATGGGCGCATGAATATCCCGATCTCGAAACAGGGCCGATGGTGCTGCTCGGGCGCCTGGGCGAAGCTGCCCAGGTCATCGCGCGCGATCGCCTCAACCCGCTGTTTGCGCGCTTCGGCCTGCAACCGGGCGAATTCGACGTGCTCGCGACGCTAAGGCGAAGCGGGGCTCCCTATGCCCTGACGCCGACGGCGCTTTACGAGGCGGCGATGATCTCGTCGGGCAGCATGACCAACCGGATCGACAGGCTGGAAAAGGTCGGCCTTGTTGAAAGGCGGCCGAACCCTGACGACAGGCGTGGAACCCTTGTGGCCCTGACGGGGCAGGGCAAGGATCTGATCGAGCGTGCCGTTGCGGCGCATATCGAGAATCAGAAAGAGGTGGTCAGCACCCTGAGTCGCAGCGAGCAGGACTTGCTCTGCGCCTTGCTCGCCAAGCTGGCCAGCCTTGAAAGCCCTCGTTGAGGGAGGCGTCCTGCGACAGCGCAAGCGTTCGCTTCTGTTGGCGGGGCTTGTTGCTGATGGTTCAAGGTAATTACGTGAGAATTGGTAAGTTACTTTCCAGTAAAGTTTTTTTGCTGAGATCATGAGGGGGTGACGCGCGCGGGCGGGTAACTTATGCGCTTGGTGGATATGACTTCCATCGACCTCTATTCATGAAACCGCGTTTTTCTTCATTGGTCAGAAGCCGTCGTTTCCGGGCTTGTGGCGCGGCATTGGCGTTGTTCCCGGCGCAGGCCGCACATGCCGGGGACGCAGGGCAGGCTGCACCGGCAAGCGAAGGCGAAAACCGGACCGGAGATCAGGACGTCTCGCGTGACATCGTCGTCTACGGGCGCGGGCTGCAACAGGTCGGCACGGCGACCAGCGGGTCGCAAGGCGTTGTCGGCTATGCCGATTTCGAGAACCGCCCGATTGCCCGCGTGGGCGAACTGGCCGAGAACGTGCCGGGCCTGATCGCCACCCAGCATTCGGGCGAGGGCAAGGCCAACCAGTATTTCCTGCGCGGGTTCAACCTCGATCATGGCACCGATCTGGCCGGATTCGTCGACGGAGCCCCGGTCAACATGCGGACCCATGGCCATGGGCAGGGCTATCTCGATCTCAACTTCCTGATCCCCGAACTGGTCGAGCGGATCGACTATACCAAGGGGCCCTATCATGCCGAGCTGGGCGATTTCGCCAATGCCGGATCGCTGGCCTTCACCACCAAGAGCCGCCTGGCCCACCCGATGGCCGAGGTTTCGGGCGGCTCGTTCGGCTATGTGCGCGGGCTCGTCGCCGGGAGCGGCGAGCTGGCGGGTGGCACCCTGCTCGGCGCCTTCGAGGGGACACGGGCCGACGGGCCCTGGGTGCTCTCGGAAAACCTCGCGAAGTTCAACGCGCTGTTGAAATACAGCCGGGCGAACTGGTCGCTCGGGCTTTCCGCCTATGCCAACCACTGGCGTTCCACCGACCAGATTCCCGAACGCGCGGTGGCCTCCGGGCAGATTCCGCTCAATGGCTATATCGACCCGAACGACGGGGGGCGTTCGGGCCGCATCGCGCTCAATTTCAACGGGCATTTCGGGCGCACGACCGTGGCGGCCTATGCCATCGGCAGCCGCCTGCGCCTGACCAGCGATTTCACCTATTTCCTCAACGATCCGGTGAACGGCGATGCGTTCCGGCAGGTCGACCGGCGCGGCGTGTTCGGGGGATCGGTGCGCCATGAAGGAGGCGAGGGGGCGCTGGTCTGGCGCGTGGGCGGCGATGCGCGCTGGGATCATATCGGACAGGTCGGCATCTTCCGCGTCGCCAACGGGGTGGTGACCGGCACGATCCGCAATGACAGGGTCGATGAAGTGTCGGGCGGCCTTTGCGGCGAAGGCGAATGGCATGTGACGCCTGCCTTGCGCCTCGTGCTGGGGCTGCGCGGGGACGTGATCGGCTATGATGTCCGCTCCGATCTGGCGGCCAATTCGGGCAAGGGCTCGGCCGGGATGGTCAGCCCCAAGGCGGCGCTGGCCTGGCAGGTGGGCAAGGGTGTCGAGCTTTACGCCAACTATGGTGAAGGGTTCCATTCCAACGACGTGCGCGGCGCGACGATCACGGTTGATCCCGCCAGCGGCGCCCCGCAGGGCCGCGTGGGGGTGATGGCCAAATCGCGCGGGGCCGAACTGGGCGCGCGGATCGAGCGCGGGCGGTTGACCGCCTCGCTGGTGGGTTTCTGGCTCGATCTGGCTTCCGAACTGGTCTTCGTGGGCGACGAGGGGGTGACCGAGCCCAACGCGGCAACCCGCCGCTTCGGCACCGAACTGTCGCTGTTCTGGAAGCCGGTCGATGGGCTGACCATCGATGGTTCGCTCGCCTATACCCATGCCCGTTTTCGCGGGGTGGATGCCGACGCGGTGTTCATTCCCAATGCCACGCCGCTCGTGCTGGCCGGCGGTGTCAGCGGGCGGATCACGTCGCGCCTGACCGCCACGCTGCGGCTGCGCCATTTCGCGTCTGCCCCGTTGACCGAGGATAATCTCCACCGCTCGTCTTCGACCACGCTGGTCAATGCCGGTGCGTACTGGGATATCGGGCGCTGGCGGATTTCGGCGGATATGATGAACCTGTTCAACGCCCGCGATCCCGATATCAGCTACTGGTATGCCTCGCGCTTGCCGGGCGAACCGGCCGGGGGTGTCGAGGATCGCCACATCCACCCGGTTGAACCCCGGCAGGTCCGCGCGACCTTGCGCTATTCGCTGTAAGCATCGGATCCGGGGCGAGAATGGTGCGGGCCGCCGCCGGAATCAGCCAGCCTGGGCCTGTCTTGCGTCCATGGGCCGGGCGCCACACAGTTCAGCCAGATCGGCTGCATGCATCGGCTTGCCGATGTGCCAGCCTTGTGCCGTGTCGCATCCGAAGGTGGCCAACATGTCGAGTGCGGCGGCGGTTTCCACGCCTTCGGCCACGACCTTGAAGCCCAGTTCATGGGCCAGGTCGATGGTCGAGCGGACCATGGCCTGATCGCCCCGGCTGCTTTCGAGGCCCAGCACGAAGCCCTTGTCGATCTTGATCTCGCGCGCGGGCAACCGCTTGAGATAGCTCAGCGTCGACAGGCCGGTGCCATAATCGTCGATCGAGAGCGCCAGCCCCATCCCGGCCAGCCGTTCGAGCGCGGCGATCGCGCGTTCGGGGTCGGCCATGGTCGCCGATTCGGTGACTTCGAGCGTCAGGTGGGGAACGGCCCCGGCATGGCGGTGGAGCACGGTTTCCAACCGCCGCACGAAGGCCGGATCGGCTGGCAGCAGCGCCGAAAGATTGACCGCCACATCCAGTTCGACACCCATGGCGGCCCAGGCCGTGCGATCGACGAGCGCCTGTTCGAGAACGAACAGCGTGAGATCGGCGATGCGCCCGTTTTCTTCGAGCGCAGGAATGAAGGCATCGGGCGGCACCGGGCCGCGTGTCGGATGGCGCCAGCGGACCAGTGCCTCGGCAGCGGTGATCTGTCGGCTGGCGATGGCGAGCTTGGGTTGATAGGCAACCCAGATATGCCCCTGGGCCATCGCCTGGTCGAGTTCGGCGGCCAGGCCCAGCCGCCATTCGCTCTGCTGTTCGAGGTCGGCGGTGAAATGGGCCCAGCGCAGACCCCGTGCCAGCGCGGTATCGGCGGCGCTGCTGGCGCGGGCGGGGGCATCGGCAGGGGTGTTTGTTGCCCCGGTACTGATCGATCCGGTGCTGATCGGGCCGGCTTCGGTCGATCCCGTGATGGCGGCGACGCCAAAGCCGAAATGCAGTTCCACCTGACGGCCGTGAATCTCGAAAGCCGGGCGCAGCATGGCCACGGCGGCATCGAGTCGCTCGGCTTCCTCGTCGTCGTCGGTGGTCGAGTTGATCCAGCCCAGCGCCCCATCGTCGATGCGGTGGATGGCGCTGTCGGCGGCGAATACCAGCCGGTGCGCCACGAGCGTCAACAGTTCGGCGGCATGGGCGCGGCCCAGCACGCTCGCGACATCGCCGAAATTGGCGACACGGATGACGATGGCGCTGCCGCGCGGGGTTGCGCGGGCCAGTTCGCGAAACGAGCGGGCATTGGGCAGGCCGGTTTCGGTATCGACATGGCGCGCCTCGCGCGCGGCATGGAGGGCGGAGTGGACCAGCATGGCCAGCCCCCCTGTCAGCAGGGCCAGCAGGGCGGGCCCCACGGAAAAGACACCCAGCCCCGACACCTTGGTTGCCATCGGCAGGATCAGCAGGAAGGCGGCCCCGCCAAAAAGTGTGGCGTTCCGGCGCACGCCCTCGCGCCGCATGGCCAGGCCCAGCAGGCCCAGGGCCACCAGCATGGGCAGCACCGGCCCGTGATCGAACGGGGCGCTCCCCTGAATCAGGGTTTCGGCGGCCAGAATCTGGATCATCGGCCCGGCGATCACCCCGCGTCCGGGCACCGGATAGCGGTCGCCCAGTTCGATGGCCGAAGCGCCGATCAGCACGTCGCGCCCCTTGAGCGCACCGGCGGGCACTTTGCCGGTCATCAGGTCGATGAAGCTGAAGCGCGGGACACTGGCCGGATCGATCGAACCGTCGATGGGGAAGCCCTGATCGGCCTGGCCCTGCCGGGATTGTCCGGCCCCATTGGCCAGCGTGGCTCCCATCGAGGGGCGCGGCAGCCCACCGGTCATCACTCCATAGGGGTAGGTGTGGACGAGGCCGTCGCTGTCGACGAAGATGTTGACGGCGGCCATCTGGGCCCTGTCGCGCAGGGCGGGCAGGGGCAGGTTTTCGAGGACTTGCGTGCTGCCCTGCGAACTGGCCTGCCGGAACGTGGGTAGGATGACCGGTGCGCGCGATCCGGCAATGGCCTGCGCCAGAGCGGCATCCTGATCGGCCCGCGACGGGGCGGAGAAATCGACGTCGAAGGCTATGGTGCTTGCCCCGGCTGCGTTGAGGCGCGCGATCGCCTGGGCATAATACGTGCGGGGCCAGGGCCAGTTGTGCAGCGCGGCGAGCGAGCGCGCGTCAATCTCGACCAGGGCGATCCGGCCCGTTGCGGCATGGGAAAGCAGGGACCAGCGCCAGACCTGAAGCCCGCGATCGATCGTCGGCCCGACCGAACTGACCGCCGCCATCACCCCGATCAGCAATCCCGCGATCAGCGGAACGGCCCCGCGCCGAATCCGCGGCAAGGCCCGGCTCGACAGGATCCGGCTTGAAAGGGGCAGGGCAGGCACAAGACCCTTCGGACGCGCTGACCAGACCATGGTTCAGTCTTTCACCCGGCCACTGCCATTGCCGATCGTCGCGCTGAGGTTGATGCTGTTCTTGCCTGCACTCAGGCTGACACTCGTGCTTGCGCTGTTCCCACCAGCGTTTGCATTGGCGTTGCCGTTGCTTGCGGCATTTCCACCAGCGTTTGCATTGGCGTTGCCGTTGCTTGCGCCATTGCCACCGGCGTTTGCATTGGCGTTCCCATTGCTGGCACCGTTCCCACCGGCGTTTGCATTGGCGTTTCCGTTGCTTGCGCCGTTTCCACCGGCGTTTGCATTGGCGTTGCCGTTGCTTGCGCCATTGCCACCGGCGTTTGCATTGGCGTTCCCATTGCTGGCACCGTTCCCACCGGCGTTTGCATTGGCATTCCCGTTGCTCGCGCCGTTCCCACCGGCGTTTGCATTGGCGTTCCCATTGCTGGCGCCGTTCCCACCAGCGTTTGCATTGGCGTTGCCGTTGCTGGCACCGTTCCCACCGGCGTTTGCATTGGCGTTGCCGTTGCTGGCGCCATTGCCACCGGCGTTTGCATTGGCGTTGCCGTTGCTGGCGCCATTGCCACCGGCGTTTGCATTGGCGTTTCCGTTGCTTGCGCCGTTTCCACCGGCGTTTGCATTGGCATTCCCGTTGCTGGCGCCGTTTCCACCGGCATTTGCATTGGCGTTCCCGTTGCTGGCGCCGTTTCCACCGGCGTTTGCATTGGCGTTTCCGTTGCTTGCGCCGTTTCCACCGGCGTTTGCATTGGCATTCCCGTTGCTGGCGCCGTTTCCACCGGCATTTGCATTGGCGTTGCCGTTGCTGGCGCCATTGCCACCGGCGTTTGCATTGGCGTTCCCATTGCTGGCACCGTTTCCACCGGCGTTTGCATTGGCATTCCCGTTGCTGGCGCCGTTTCCACCGGCGTTTGCATTGGCATTCCCGTTGCTTGCGCCGTTTCCGCCTGCGTTTGCATTGGCGTTCCCATTGCCGACACCGTTCCCGCCAGCATTGGAACTGGCGTTCCCGGTTGCAATCACGGCAGTCGGCTTGTTGGTCGCAACCGCAACAGCCCGGTCAGCGCCCGAGACGGAGGATGTTGCGGCGGCCAGCGTGCCGCCGCCTGTCTGGCCCGAAACCAGTCCGCCGGTCAGATTGGTCAGCGACGTCGAAGGCTCGTTGACCGCGCTGATCGCGACGGAACCGGTCGCCGCACGGCTGGCGGCGGGAAGCGACGGCGCAGTGGAGGCTTCGGCAACGGGCGTGGCAATGGCGCTCGGTGATATGGCGGGAACGGCGCTATTGCTGGCCTCGCTTCCGGCCCCGGACCGGGAAGGCAAAGGGGAGATGCTGCCGGAGGACGTTGCGGCAGGCGCGCGGATGGTCCGCATCGTGCTGCCCTGAAGGGTCAGTGCGCCCATGTCCCCGGCGCCGACCGAGGCAATCGTGCCGGGGCGAACCAGTTCGCGGGCGCCCCCGTCGTGCGTCGCCACTTCGACCGCGCCCTCGACAACCTGGACCGAAGCCCCATTGTCATCGACCGTCACGCTGAAGGTCGTGCCCTTGACCACGGCCGCCAGATAGGGGGTCTGCACGCCGAAATGGGGATTGGTCATCTTCTTCACGCTGAAGACGACATTGCCGAGGCGTTCGAGAAATTGCGTCAACCCGCCGCTGGCCGCCGGATCTGCCACCTGAAGGCGGGAATTGGGCGCGATAACAGCATATTCCTCGCCACGTACCAAAACGGCACGCGCATTGGGGCCTGTCGTGATCACGTCGCCAGAGGCTGCATGGCCGCCGCGCATCGCCGGTTTGAGCTGTCCGGCATGGTTGATCATCACGCCCTGGGAGGCTTCGGAAATGATCCATGCCGGCGTTCCGGCCAGGGCCGGAGTGGCCATGGCGGTGCCCAGCAAGAATCCCAAAATGGCGCGACGCATCTCTTGTCCCTTCAGCAGGACGCGTCCTGCCAGCGCCCCGAACGCAGTATCTATGCGGGTTTTGTAAAAGCTTTCTCAAGAGACGGCAGGCTATCGGCGAAAAGCGAATCCGGTCGCAAATGGCGAATCCGGAAGGAACCGGACCTTGCGCCATCGCCTGAGCCTTGCCTTGCTGATGCTGAACTGTGTCGCCGCCACGGCCCAGGCCCATGATGCTGCCATGCCCCCTGCGCAAGGGGGCGGGGCGGATGCGGGGGAGGGGACAAGTGCCGGTTCGGTGAACCTGCGAAACGCGCAACCCGTTGCCTCTCCGTCCGTCCCGGAGCCTTCCACGCCCGTGGCAACAGGTCCGTCCGCAGTGATGGGCGAGAGCGCAGCCCTGCCGCCGACCCCGCCACCGGCCGGGCTTCCCGGTGTGGTGGTGCGCGCGATCATCGTGAACGGTGCGCGTGACATCCCTCGCAAGGAGATGGACGCAGCCCTTTCCACCTTCGTCGGTCACCGCCTGACGCAGGACGACATGCAGGATTTGCTTTCGACCCTGTCCGGGCTGGCGCGGGCGCGCGGCTATGTCTTTGCGCGTTCGTCGATTCCGGCCCAGACGCTCGATTCGGGCGTGCTCCACGTCGATCTCGATGAAGGCCGTGTCGATGAAGTGCGCCTGACGGGTCAGGCCAACAAGGCGGTGCGGGCCATTCTCGACGGCCTCCGCGGCCATGCGCCCCGCCAGCAGGAAGTCGACCGCCTGCTGACTCTGGCGCAGGATGTGCCGGGCGTGCGGCTGGGCCAGGCGCGCTACGAGCGGGAGGGCGACCGGGGCATCCTGATCGTGCCGCTCGTCAATGATCGCGGTGCCGGGCATCTGGCTGTCGACAACTGGGGCACCGGAGCGCTGGGGCCGGCGCGGGTCCAGCTCGGCTACGATTTCAACGGGCTGATCGACGACAAGGACGCCCTGAGCCTTTCGGTGATGGTCACCCCCGCGCAGCCCCGCGAATTGCATTCCTTCTGGGGCCGCTATGCCCGCCAGATCGGCCATGGTGGAACCGAGGTTGCCATTTATGGCGGCTTTGGCGCCACCAATTCGGGCGGGGCCTGGCGCGCCTATGATGCGAACGGGCGCTGGGTGACGGCGGGGCTTTCGGTCGCGCAGCCGCTGCTGCGCGGACGCAAGGTCAGCCTGTGGCTCAATGCCTCGCTCGACTATATCGCGGTCAACCAGTGGTTCTCCGATGCCATGGTCCGGCGCGACCGGGTCACCACGGCGAGCCTGTCCCTCAATGGCTATATGCCTCTGGCAGGCGGGCGCCTCCGGGCCGGGGCCGGGGTGGTGCAGGGCCTCGATGTGCTGGGCGCCACGCAAGCGGGGGATACACTGGCCTCGCGTCCTCAAGCCGATGGCCAGTTCACCAGCTTCAACGCCTGGGGCAACTGGGCTGGCGCCTTGGTCGGCCCGTTCAGCGCGCGGCTGGCTGTCACCGCCCAGCTTTCGACAGCGCCTTTGCTGGCGGTCGAACAGATCTCGGTCGGTGGTCCTGCCTTTGGCCGCGCCTATGAATTTGCCGAGCGTACCGGTGACAAGGGGATCCTGGGATCGGCTGAACTGCAAGCCAGCCTCTGGGATCGCCCGGATGGCCTGATCCGCTGGGTCCAACTCTATACCTTCGCCGACGCAGGCAGCCTCTCCAACTTGCGCAATGCCTATGGCACCGGCGACCTCTATTCCGCAGGCCTGGGAGCCAGGGCCACGCTCCCCCACGCCTTTCGTCTCGGCATAGAGGCTGCCTTCC
>NZ_BTFW01000001.1:2532500-2617500 GCF_033242265.1 Novosphingobium sp. IK01
GACCCTCTGTGGCGGGTAGTTTGACTGGGGCGGTCGCCTCCTAAAGAGTAACGGAGGCGCGCGATGGTAGGCTCAGGACGGTTGGAAACCGTCTGCTAGAGTGCAATGGCATAAGCCTGCCTGACTGCGAGACTGACGAGTCGAGCAGAGACGAAAGTCGGTCATAGTGATCCGGTGGTCCCTCGTGGAAGGGCCATCGCTCAACGGATAAAAGGTACGCCGGGGATAACAGGCTGATGATTCCCAAGAGCTCATATCGACGGAATCGTTTGGCACCTCGATGTCGGCTCATCACATCCTGGGGCTGGAGCAGGTCCCAAGGGTTTGGCTGTTCGCCAATTAAAGTGGTACGTGAGCTGGGTTCAGAACGTCGCGAGACAGTTTGGTCCCTATCTGCCGTGGGCGTCGATACTTGAGAGGAGTTGCCCCTAGTACGAGAGGACCGGGGTGAACATGCCTCTGGTGTACCTGTCGTTCCGCCAGGAGCGCAGCAGGGTAGCTATGCATGGACGGGATAACCGCTGAAAGCATCTAAGCGGGAAGCCTCCCTCAAGATAAGGTATCATCGAGTCGTGGTAGACCACCACGTTGATAGGCCGGGTGTGGAAGTGCGGTAACGCATGAAGCTAACCGGTCCTAATAACTCTGTTCATGCTTGAAGAATCCCCACCATCACCATCAGCCCTGCAAAGGCTACGGTGATAACCGGACGATACAAAAGCCAGACACCCAATCATCGATCTAAAAACAAATCATGTGCGCCCGCTCCATTGCCTGGTGACCATAGCGTCTGTGAACCACCCGATCCCATCTCGAACTCGGCCGTGAAACCAGTCCGCGCCAATGGTACTAACGCTCAAGCGTTGGAAGAGTAGGTCGTCGCCAGGCATTGAAGCCGGCGCACACGATTAAAAACCCATCACAATCTCATTCAACAAATCGGCCCCAAGGCAAAAACGCCAAGGGGCCGTTTTGCTATCATCGCGGGGTGGAGCAGCCCGGTAGCTCGTCAGGCTCATAACCTGAAGGTCGCAGGTTCAAATCCTGCCCCCGCAACCATACCAACACACGCCAAGCCGTCTCCACACAGAGGCGGCTTTTTTGCGTTCCGGCCTCGCTGCCCCTCCACCACCCGCTTCGCGGGCGGTCCCCCTCCCCGTGAACGGGGAGGAGCGGGGTTGACCTTGACATTGTGTCAGGGGCTATTCGGGGTGCGAAGGAGTGATGGATGAACGACTCGCATCGCCATGAAGGGCATTGCTGCGGCGGCAAGGCGCCGGAAACGGGTTCCCAACCGGGCAAGGTGACTGACCCGGTTTGCGGGATGATCGTCGATCCGGCCGTGACCCCGCATCATGCCGAACATCAGGGCAAGACCTTCCATTTTTGCGGTGCGGGGTGTCGTGCGAAATTCATCGCCGATCCGGACAAGTTTCTGGGTGATCGCCCGGCGCCGCCGGTGGAAGCCCCGCCCGGTTCGATCTGGATCTGCCCGATGCATCCTGAAATCCGGCAGGAGGGGCCGGGCACTTGCCCGATCTGTGGCATGGCGCTCGAACCGGAGGCCCCCACGCTCGATGATGGGCCCAATCCCGAACTGGTCGATTTCACCCGCCGCCTCAAGGTCAGTGCGGTGCTGGCGGTGCCCTTGCTGCTGCTCTCGATGGGGGCGGAGATGCTGGGGCTTCATCTCGTGCCGATGGCCTGGTCTCCCTGGATACAACTTCTGCTGAGCGCGCCGATCGTGCTTTGGGCGGGGCGGCCTTTCTTCGAGCGGGGCTGGGCCTCGCTCGGAAGTCGTCACTACAACATGTTCACCCTGATCATGATCGGGGTGGGGGCGGCCTTTGGCTACAGTCTGGTGGCGACGATGGCGCCGGGGCTGTTTCCGGCGTCGTTCCATGATCATGCCGGGATGGTGCCGGTCTATTACGAGGCGGCGGGCGTGGTCGTGACGCTGGTCCTGCTGGGGCAGGTGCTGGAACTGCGCGCGCGGGCGGCGACGGGGCGGGCGATCCGCGCGCTGCTCGATCTTGCGCCCAAGACCGCGCGGCGGATCGGGGCGGATGGGGGCGAGCATGACGTGCCACTGGCCGAGATCGAAAAGGGCGACCATCTGCGTGTCCGGCCCGGAGAGGCCGTGCCGGTCGACGGGGTGGTGCTCGAAGGGCGCTCCGCGGTCGATGAAGCGATGCTGACGGGCGAGCCTGCGCCCGTGCTCAAGACACCCGGCGCGGCGCTGACCGGGGGGACGGTCAACGGGACCGGAAGCCTCGTCATGGAAGCGCAGGCGGTGGGCTCCGAAACCATGCTGTCGCGGATCGTGGCGATGGTGGCCAATGCGCAGCGCAGCCGCGCGCCGATCCAGGCGGTGGCGGATCGCATTTCGGGGTGGTTCGTGCCGCTGGTGGTGCTGGTGGCGGCCATCACGTTCGTTGTCTGGAATCTGGTCGGGCCCGAGCCGCGTTTCGGCCATGCCCTGCTCAATGCGATTGCCGTGCTGGTCATTGCCTGCCCCTGTGCGCTGGGGCTGGCGACGCCGATGTCGATCATGGTGGGGACCGGGCGCGGCGCGCAAGCCGGGGTTCTGGTCAAGGATGCCGAAGCCTTGCAGGCGCTCGACAAGGTCGACACGCTGGTGATCGACAAGACCGGCACGCTGACCCAGGGCAAGCCGAAGCTGATCGCGGTGGAGGTGCAGGACGGGTTTGCGGCAGATGAAGTTCTGGCGCTGGCGGCGGCGGTCGAGGCAAATTCGGAGCACCCGCTGGCCCTCGCGATCCTTGCCGGTGCGCGTGAACGGGGATTGCACCCCGCCCCTGTCGAGGGCTTTGCCTCGCAGACCGGCATGGGCATCAGTGGCCGGGTCGAGGGGCGCGAGGTCGCGGTCGGCAATGCGGCGCAGATGCGGCGTGTCGGCGCCGATACGGCCGGGCTGGAGGCCGTGGCCGAGGGCTATCGCGCGCAAGGGGGCGGGGTGATGCTGGTGGCTGTCGATGGCCGGGCCGCCGGGCTCGTCGCGGTGGCTGACCCGATCCGCGATACCGCACGCGAGGCGATTGCAGCCTTGCGCGCGCAGGGCCTGCGGATCGTCATGCTGACCGGCGACAGCCGGGGAACGGCACAAGCCGTTGCCTCGGCGATTGGCGGGATCGACGAGGTTCATGCCGAACTCAGGCCCGAGGACAAGGCGCGGATCGTCGGTGAACTCAAGGGCAGGGGCGCGCGCGTGGCGATGGCCGGCGACGGGATCAACGATGCCCCCGCGCTGGCGGCGGCCGATGTCGGCGTGGCGATGGGGACGGGAACCGATGTGGCCATCGAGAGCGCGGGGATCACGCTGACCAGCGGCGACCTGTCGGCGCTGGTGCGGGCAGTTCGTCTGGCCCGCGCGACGATGGCGAACATTCGCCAGAACCTGTTCTTCTCGTTCGTGTTCAACGGAATGGGGGTGCCGGTGGCCGCCGGGGTACTCTATCCGGTGACCGGAACGCTGCTCTCGCCGATGTTCGCGGGGGCGGCGATGGCGCTTTCGTCGTTCACGGTCGTCGTCAACGCGCTGCGGTTGAACGGGGTGCGTCTGGAGGGGGCGGGATCATGAACATCGGGCAGGCTGCCGAGGCGAGCGGGGTCTCGCAACGCATGATCCGCCATTACGAGAAGATCGGCCTGATCCCGCCGCCGCCCCGGCGCGACAGCGGCTATCGCGACTATGCGCAGGCCGATGTCCACCGCCTGCGCTTCATCGCCAATGCGCGCGATCTGGGGTTCCCGATCGAGGAGATCCGTGCCCTGCTCAATCTCTGGCAGGACCGGGACCGGGCGAGCGGCGACGTCAAGGCGCTGGCGCTCGCCCGGGCCGGGGAACTGGGGCGCAAGGCGGCCTCGATCGAGGCCATGCGGGCGACCCTGCTTGATCTGGCCGAGGCCTGTCACGGGGATTCGCGGCCCGACTGCCCGATCCTCGACCGGCTGACGGGGTGAATCCTGCTTCGGGCTCTCAGAGAATTTCGGCGACCTTTTCCTTGGGGCGGCACAGGCGCACGCCCTTGTCGGTTTCGACCAGCGGGCGCTCGATCAGGCGCGGCTCGGCGGCCATGGCGGCCAGCACGGTGGCGTCGTCCGCATCGGGCAGGCCGCGTTCCTGTGCGTCGGTGCCCTTGAGGCGCAGGCCCTCTTGCGGGGTGATCCCGGCATCGCGGTAGAGCTGGGCGAGCTTTTCCGCGCTCGGCGGGGTCTTCAAATATTCGATCACGGTCACTTCGGCCCCGGCTTCGTGGAGCAGGGCGAGCGTGTTGCGCGAGGTGCCGCAGGCGGGGTTGTGCCAGATCGTGGCCTTCATGATGATCTCCTGATGGGGGCGGCCTAGAAGCCGGGTGTCGTGGCGGTGGTGGGCGCGGGCAGGGGGGCTGCGTGTTCCTGTCCGCGCAGGATGTGGCCCGCGCGCTGGACCGCCCGCACGAGGCGGGGCTGGACTCCGCAGCGGCAGACATGGGGCAGCGCGGCGGCAATGTCGGCCTCGCTGGGGTCGCTGTTGTGGGCGAGCAGGGCGGCGGCGGCCATGATCAGGCCCGGCGTGCAAAAGCCGCACTGGATCGCCTGCTCGGCCACGAAGGCCTGCTGGACGGGGTGGCTGCGGTCGGGCGAGAGACCCTCGATGGTGGTCACGCTGCGGCCCTCGGCCTCGCCCAGCGAGAGTGTGCAACTGGGCATGGCCTGTCCGTCGACGATCACCGTGCAGGCCCCGCATTCGCCGGTGCCGCAGCCATATTTGGTGCCGGTGAGGTTGGCCGCGTCGCGCAGCGCCCAGAGCAGCGGGGTATCGTCGGGCAGCCGGATTTCGAGGGGCTGGGAGTTGAGGGTGAGGCTGGCCATGGCAGGGTTCGGGCCTAGAACGCGGCGGCCAGCGCCAGCAGGAGCGAATCGATGGCAGGCGTTGCGCTTTTCCCTTCGGGCAGGTCGTTGACGAGCACCGCGAAAGTCAGCACGCGGCCACTGGCGGCGGGGAAGGTTCCGGCCAGCGCCTGCGTGCCCATCAGGGTGCCGGTCTTGGCGCGCAGCTGGCCTTCGAGCGCGGTGCCGCGCAGCCGCCCCTTCAGCGTGCCATTCTGCCCGGCGATGGGCCATCCGGCCTGCCACAGCGGGCCCCAGGGCTGGGCGAGGCCCCAGCGCAGCAGCGCGACGAGCGCGCGCGGGCTGGTGCGGTTGTAGGTCGACATGCCCGAGCCATCGTAAAGGCTGGTGCTGCCGGGCGGAAGCTGCGCCGGGGCCAGCGCCGCCTGCCGCGCGGCAAGGCCATCGGCGACCGTGCCCGAGGCGCCCAGCCGCCGCAGCAAGAGTTCGGCATGAAGGTTCTGGCTTTGCCGCAAGGTGAGCGCCACATCTTCGGCGAGCGGCGGCGGGACAAGCCGGGCGAGGGGCGTTGAGGATGGGGGCTGCGGGGGGGCGCTGCGGTGGCGGGCCAGCGCCGGGCCGGAAACCCTGATCCCGCGCGCGACCAGCATTGCGCGCAGCACGGCGGCGGCATGGGCCGCCGGATCGGCCAGCGCGAGGGGCACGGTCAGGGCCTGCCCCGCCGGGATCGTGCCGGCCACCTGCCATGTGTCGCTGCCCACGGCCATCTGCCGGGTGAACGGCGCGCCGCCGCCCGTCTGGCTCACTACCGTGCCGCTGATCGTCACGCCGGGGGGCGCGGCCAGCACGGCGGGGCTACCCGGCGCGCCACTGGCGATGGGCAGGATGGCCAGATTGTCGTCGAGCGTGAGCGCCGAGATCGCCGTGCCCGAGCCGGTGGCCATGTTGTCCCAGCTCATGCCCGAGGGCCAGCGTTCATCGGCCATCGCGCTGTCGTCGCCGATCACCCGCGCGACGCGGGCGCCCCTGCCCAGCCGGCTGGCGAGGGCATCGGCGAGGGTGGACAGGCAATCTTGCGTGCAGTCGCTCGCTGAAGACAGCCGGGCATCGCCATGGCCGCGCAGCACCACGTCGGGCGCGCGCGCCGGGCCTTCGAGCACGACATCAGCCCCGCCGGTCGCATCGGGCGCGGTGGGATCGGGCAGCAGGGCGAGCGCGGCGGCGGTGGTGAACAGCTTGGTGGTCGAGGCCGGGACCATCCGCTGGTCGGCACTGGCCTGCGCCAGCACGGCGCCCTTGTCGTCGACCACCAGCAACCCCATCCGCGCGCCTTGTGGCAGCGCGGCGAGCGCCACGGCGACCGGATCGGTGCGGGCGGCAGGGGTGCGGGCTTGCACAGGGGCCAGAGCCGGACCAGCCAGCAGCATGGCCACGCACCCGAGCGGGGCAAGAAGATGGCGGACGATCATGCCCCGGCTTGCCGCGTCAAGGCGCGCCGGTCAATTGGCTGGCCAGTTGTCGATCAGGCGCGCCTTGCCCATCTGGGCGGCCACCAGCACGCGGGCCGGGCGGCTGCCCAGCGCGTCGAGCGCTTCGAGGGTTTCGGCATCGCGCAAGTCGGCATAGTCCACGCGCGAAAACCCGGCGGCGAGCAACCCGGCGCGCAAGGTGTCGAGCGCTGGCTGGGCCGGGCCCCCTTCGCGCAAGGTGGCGATGGCCGCCTCGATTCCCGTGGGCAGGGCCAGCGCGGCGGTGCGTTCCTGTGCGGTGAGGTAGCGGTTGCGGCTGCTCATCGCCAGCCCGTCGGCCTCGCGCACGGTGGGCACGCCGATGATCGCATCGACATGGGGCGCGGTCAGGTCGAGGTCGCGGGCCATGGCGCGGATGATCGCCAGTTGCTGCCAGTCCTTTTCGCCGAACAGCGCGACATCGGGGCGGACCTGGTTGAACAGCTTGCACACCACCGTCGCCACGCCGTCGAAATGGCCGGGGCGATTGGCGCCGCACAAGGGCGCGTCCAGCCCGGCGACCGAGACCGTCGTGGCAAAGCCAGCCGGGTACATCGCCTCGGGCGTGGGGGCCCAGAGCACATCGACACCCTCGGCTTCGAGCAGCGCGGCATCGGCGGCCAACTGGCGCGGATAGGCGCCGAAATCCTCGTTGGGTCCAAACTGGCGCGGATTGACGAAGATCGAGACCACGACGATGTCGGCACGCGCGCGGGCCTGGCGTACAAGGGTCAGGTGGCCTTGATGGAGCGCGCCCATGGTAGGCACCAGTGCGACTGTTTTTCCCCCGCTTTTGGAAAGGGCAAGGGCTTGGCGCAAGTCGTCGAGACGAGAGATGGTTTGCACGCTGGCGGGCTCTCCATTAAGCCGGGGAAAGCGGATCCTCGCGGCGGGGCTTTGCCCTAGCGAGGGCTGTCCGCGTGTACAAGGGTCGGCAAGATCGGGGTTTTAGGGCCGGGATATGTCCGGGCCGCTTTGCAACCAGTCATCGAGAGAGAAAGCGCGTGTCGGTAGAGCCTCAAGCTTCGGGTCCTTTCGCGGGCCCGCATCGCATCGTTTTCGCCAACGAAAAGGGCGGAACCGGCAAGTCGACGACGGCGGTCCATGTCGCCGTGGCGCTGGCCTATCAGGGCGTGCGTGTCGCCGCGATCGACCTCGACAGCCGTCAGGCCACGCTCCACCGCTATCTGGAAAACCGCGACGAGACCGCGCGCCGCCGCCAGATCCCGCTGCCCAACGCCACCCATGCCGTTTTCCGCGAGGACAGCACCGAGGCGCTCGATGCCCTCGTCGCCGATTTCGCGCAGGACCACGATTTCATCATCTTCGACACGCCGGGCCGCGACGACATGCTCGCCCGCCATGTCGCCACCAGCGCCGACACGCTGGTCACCCCGCTCAACGACAGTTTCGTCGATTTCGACCTGATCGGGCAGGTCGATGCCGAGACGTTCCGCGTCCGCCGCCTGTCGTTCTATGCCGAGCTGATCTGGGAAACCCGCAAGAAGCGCGCGATGGCCACGATCCGCGATGCGCGCAAGGACATGGACTGGGTCGTCGTGCGCAACCGCACCCAGCATGTCGAGGCGCGCAACCAGAAGCGCATCGACCAGGCGCTGAACGAACTCTCGCGCCGCGTGGGCTTCCGCATCTCCAACGGCCTGTCCGAGCGCGTGATCTATCGCGAACTGTTCCCCAGCGGGTTGACCCTGCTCGACAAGGGCTATCTGGGCGAACTGGGCACCAGCCATCTGGTCGCCCGGCAGGAACTGCGCACGCTCGTCGCCGGTCTCAACCTGCCGATCGCGGCGGCCAAGGCCCATCTGATGGACCAGACGCGGGGCGCGGCGTGATCAAGCTGCTCTGGCTGGCGGCGCTGGTCTGCGCCCTGGTCCGCCTGCTGACCGGGCATTGGCCCTGGGAAAAGAAATGGGGGGAACTGGCCGGGCGCGCCCCGCATTCGGGCACGCTTCGTTCGGGTATGCAGGGCAAGGCCTGCAATCTTCTGGGAGTGGCCCCCGATGCAAGCCGTGAACAGATCATCGAGGCGCACCGCCGCCTCATCGCCATGGTTCACCCCGACCGGGGCGGCACCAACGAGGCCGTCCACGAGGCCAATGCCGCGCGCGACCTGCTGCTCGCCCGCCTTGCGGAAACCGCGCAGCGCTAGGCGGCGTGGACACATTCTGATCCTTGATGCGAACCCTGACGTTTGGAACAAAACAGGGTTGCCTGAATTGTATTCGTCATCCCCGCGAAGGCGGGGATCCAGTTGCGACGGCTGCGCATGCACACGGGGCACGGAATCTGGATTCCCGCCTTCGCGGGAATGACGGGAGATGGATCAACCATCTCCCGGTACTGTCTTGCAGAATCCCGACAGCCGCGAATTTTTCCGCGTAATCCAAGGTTTTTTCGTCCGATCGGCAGGCCCGCATGATGACCCACCATTTCGATCCCACGATCCTGCGTGAATACGATGTGCGCGGGGTGTTCGGCCAGACGCTGGGCGCGGAAGATGCGCGCGCCATCGGGCGCAGCTTTGCCGCGCGGGTGATCCGGGGCGGCGGACGCTGCGTGGCGGTCGGGCTCGACGGCCGGGTGTCTTCGCCGATCCTTGAACATGCGCTGGTCGAGGGGCTGGCGGCGGGCGGTGTCGATGTCGTGCGGATCGGGCTTGGCCCCACGCCGATGCTCTATTTCGCGGCGGCCACGCTCGATGGGGTCGATGGCGCGGTGATGATCACCGGCAGCCACAACCCGGCCAACCACAACGGCTTCAAGTTCGTGCTCCATGGGCGCCCGTTCTTCGGCGCGCAGATCGCCGAACTGGGCGCTCTGGCGCAAGCCGGGGCCTGGACGAGCGGCAGCGGCACGGTTTCGAGCGCCGACGTGATGGACGCCTATGTCGCCGCGCTGCTGCGCGCGCTCGACGGGCTCGATCCGGCGGCGCTCGCGCGCCTCGCGCTGGCGTGGGACGCGGGCAATGGCGCGGCCGGCCCCGTGCTGGAACGGTTGGTCGCGCGCCTGCCGGGCCGCCATGTCCTGCTGCACACGGCGGTCGACGGCACGTTCCCCAATCACCACCCCGATCCCACGGTCGAGGCAAACCTTGCCGACGTGCGCCGCGCGGTGGCCCAGCAGCACCTCGATTTCGCGGTCGCCTTCGACGGCGACGCGGACCGGCTGGGCGCGGTCGATGGCCTTGGCCGCGTGGTCTGGGGCGACCAGTTACTGATGATTTTCGCGCAGGACCTGCTCGCCCGCCAGCCCGGCGCGACGGTGATCGCCGACATCAAGGCCAGTAGCGCGCTGTTCGACCGAGTGGCGCAACTGGGCGGCAAGCCGATGATGTGGAAGACCGGCCATTCGCTGATGAAGGCGCGGATGCTCGAAACCGGCAGCCCGCTGGCTGGCGAGATGAGCGGCCATGTGTTCTTCGCCGACGACTGGTACGGCTTCGACGACGGCATTTATGCCGCGCTGCGCCTGATCGCCGCGACGATCCGCCTGCACACTTCGCTGACCGACTTGCGCAGCGCGATGCCCGCGATGGTCAACACTCCCGAACTGCGCTTCCCGGTCGATGAAGCCCGCAAGTTCGCCGCCATCGAGGAAGTTCGCGCCCGCCTCGAAGCCGAAGGGGTCGACCTGGTCGCCATCGACGGCGTGCGCGTGACCACGCCCGACGGCTGGTGGCTCCTGCGCGCCTCGAACACGCAGGACGTGCTGGTCGCCCGCGCGGAAAGCACCAGCGAAGCAGGCCTCGCCCGCCTCCTCGCCCAGATCGACGCCCAACTGGCCGCCTCGGGCCTGTCGCGCAAGGGATAGTGGCTGCCATACCCGGCGCAGCCAAAGATAATGGGGTCGAAGGGGCAATGGCCCCTTCCTGATTCCTTTTCTTTCTGTTTTTGCGACCCACCATGCCTATCTAGGCTCCATGCCCGCGCTTCCTCCTGAAATCGCCGAATGGTTTGCCTCGCGCGGGTGGCGGGTGCGGCGGCATCAGGCCGAGATGCTCGATGTGGCCGATGCCGGGGGGCATGCCCTGCTGGTGGCGGACACCGGGGCGGGCAAGACGCTGGCGGGTTTTTTGCCGACGCTGGCGGCGTTCTGTCCCTCGCGGCTGGGCGGGGCGGGGGCCCCTGAAGGGCTGCACACGCTCTATATCTCGCCCTTGAAGGCGCTGGCCCATGATGTGCAGCGCAACCTGCTGGCGCCGATTGCGGAGATGGGGCTCGACCTGCGGGTGGAGACGCGCAGCGGGGATACGCCTTCGGAGCGCAAGGCGCGGCAGCGGGCGCGGCCGCCCCATGTCTTGCTGACGACGCCCGAATCGCTGTCGCTGCTGCTCAGCTATCCCGAGGCGCCCGAGATTTTCAGCGGGTTGAAGCGCGTGGTGATCGACGAGATTCACGCTTTTGCCACGGGCAAGCGTGGGGATTTGCTGGCGCTGGCGCTGGCCCGGCTTCAGGCGCTGGCACCGGGCCTGCAACGGGTGGGGCTGTCGGCGACGGTCGCGCACGAGGATGGTTTTCGCAGTTGGCTGGCCCCTTGGGGCGAGGTGGACACCGTCGCGCTGGTCGAGGGGGAGACGGGCGCACCGCCGCAGGTTGAGATCATGGTTCCGGCGGGCGAGCGGGTGCCATGGGGCGGCCATGCGGCGGCATGGGCCGTGCCGCAACTGATGGACCTGATCCGCGCCAACCGGGTCACGCTGGTCTTTACCAACACCCGGTTTCTGGCCGAATATATCTTCCAGCTGCTGTGGGACGCCAACGAGGAGACGCTGCCCATCGGCATCCACCATGGCTCGCTCTCGGTCGAGGCGCGGCGCAAGGTGGAAAGCGCGATGGCGCGCGGGGCCTTGCGCGCGCTGGTCTGCACGGCCAGCCTCGATCTGGGGGTGGACTGGGGCGATATCGACCTTGTCGTCCAGATGGGCGCGCCCAAGGGCTCCTCGCGGCTGCTGCAGCGGATCGGGCGGGCCAACCACCGGCTGGACCAGCCGAGCCGGGCGGTGCTGGTGCCGGGCAACCGCTTCGAGTTTCTCGAGGCCATGGCGGCCTGCGACGCGGTGAACGAGGGGCAGCGCGATGGCGAGGATTTCCGGCCCGGCGGGCTGGACGTGCTGGCCCAGCATGTCATGGCCTGCGCCTGTTCGGGGCCGTTCCACGAGGAGGCCCTGCTGGCCGAAATCCGCTCGTGCTGGCCTTATGCGTGGGTGGACGCGACCGTTCTGGCGCGCGTGCTCGATTTCGTGGCGACGGGGGGCTACGCGCTGCGCGCCTATGACCGGTTCCGCCGGATCGTGCGCACGCGCGACGGGCAATGGCGGCTGGCCCACCCGGAACAGGCCGCGCGGCACCGGCTCAACGCCGGGATCATCGTCGATTCCGAGATGCTCGATGTGCGTTTTCGCAACGGGCGCTCGCTGGGCAAAGTCGAGGAATTCTTCGGCGCGCAATTGAGTCCGGGTGATACCTTCCGCTTTGCCGGGCTCGATCTGGAGGTCGAAGGCGTGCGCGATCTCGACCTGATCGTCCGCGCGGCGAAGAAGGCCGGGCGCATTCCCAGCTATGGCGGCCTGCGCATGCCGCTCACCACCCATCTGTCGACGCGGGTTCAGGCCATGCTGGCCGACCGCAGCGGCTGGGCGCGCTTTCCCGACGATGTGCGCGAGTGGCTCGAAATGCAGGACTGGCGCAGCCGCCTGCCCCATCCGGGCGAACTGCTGGTCGAGAGTTTCCCGCATCAGGGGCGGGCCTATAGCGTGTTCTATACGTTCGAGGGGTGGAACGCGAACCAGTCGCTGGGCATGCTGATCACCCGGCGGATGGAGGAACTGGGGCTTGGTCCGCTGGGCTTCGTGGCCAATGACTATGCGCTGGCGGTCTGGAGCCTGCGCCCGATAGCCGACCCTGCGCCGCTGCTTTCGCCCGACATTCTGGCCCATGAATTCGTCGAATGGGTGCAGGGCTCGCACCTGCTGCGGCGCGCCTTTCGCGAGGTGGCGGTGATTTCGGGGCTCGTCGAGCGGCAGCATCCGGGCAAGCGCAAGAGCGGGCGGCAGGTCACCTTCTCGACCGACCTGATCTACGATGTCTTGTGCCGCCACGAGCCCGACCATGTGCTGATCGAGGCGGCCTGGGCCGATGCGCGCACGCGGATGACCGATCTGGGGCGGCTGGCCGACCTGCTGGAGCGGGCAGGGGCGCAACTGGTCCATGTCGAGGTGGAGCGGGTGACGCCGCTGGCCGTGCCCGTGCTGGTGATGATCGGGCGCGAGAGCGTGCCCGATGGGGCGGCCGATGACGAGCTTGTGCTGGAGGCCGAGAGTCTGGGCGGGTTGGCCATGCGGCCTGATTGTTAGGCCAAGGGCCCCTCCGTCAGGCCTGCGGCCTGCCACCTCCCCGCAAGCGGGGAGGACCATAGAGATCCTCCCCATGAAATGGGGAGGTGGCAGGCCGCAGGGCTGACGGAGGGGAAGAAGGCACAAAAAAAGGCCGGAAGGTTTCCCCTCCGGCCTCCTTTTGCATCTGTGTGAAAGCTTAGCCCTTGAGCACTTCGGCCAGGGTTTCGCCCAGCAGCGACGGGCTGGGGCTGACACGGATGCCTGCTGCTTCCATCGCCGCGATCTTGCTTTCCGCGTCGCCCTTGCCGCCCGAGACGATGGCGCCGGCATGGCCCATGCGGCGGCCCGGAGGGGCCGAGCGACCGGCGATGAAGCCCGCCATGGGCTTCTTGCGGCCACGCTTGGCTTCGTCGATCAGGAACTGTGCGGCCTGTTCTTCCGCGTCGCCGCCGATTTCACCGATCATGATGATCGACTTGGTGTCTTCGTCGGCCAGGAACAGTTCGAGCACGTCGATGAAGTTGGTGCCGTTGACCGGGTCGCCGCCGATGCCGACCGCGGTGGTCTGGCCAAGGCCGATGTTCGAGGTCTGGAACACGGCTTCATAGGTCAGCGTGCCCGAGCGCGAGACCACGCCGACCGAGCCCTTCTTGAAGATCGAACCGGGCATGATGCCGATCTTGCATTCATCCGGGGTGAGCACGCCGGGGCAGTTCGGGCCGATCAGGCGCGACTTGCTGCCCGAAAGGGCGCGCTTGACGCGGACCATGTCGAGCACCGGGATGCCTTCGGTGATGCACACGATCAGTTCCATCTGCGCGTCGATCGCTTCGAGGATCGAGTCGGCGGCGAACGGCGGCGGAACGTAGATGCACGAGGCGGTCGCACCGGTCGCGGCCTTGGCTTCGGCGACGGTGTTGAAGTTGGGCAGGCCGATGTGGGTCGTGCCGCCCTTGCCCGGCGTCACGCCGCCGACCATCTGGGTGCCATAGGCCAGCGCCTGCTGGGTGTGGAACGTGCCGGTGGCGCCGGTCATCCCCTGGGTGATGACCTTGGTGTTCTTGTTGACCAGAATGCTCATGGATCAGGCGACCTTCTGCACTTCGGCGACGATCTTCTGGGCGGCATCGCCAAGATCGTTGGCCGGAACGATGGGGAGACCGGAATGGGCGAGGATGTCCTTGCCTTCCTGCACGTTGGTGCCTTCGAGGCGCACCACGAGCGGAACCTGGAGATTCACTTCCTTGGCAGCGGCCACGATGCCCTGCGCGATCACGTCGCACTTCATGATGCCGCCGAAGATGTTGACCAGAATGCCCTTCACCGCCGGGTCCGACAGGATCAGCTTGAAGGCCGCGGTCACCTTTTCGGTGGTGGCGCCGCCGCCCACGTCGAGGAAGTTGGCCGGGAACATGCCGTTGAGCTTGATGATGTCCATCGTGGCCATCGCCAGCCCTGCGCCGTTCACCATGCAGCCGATGTCGCCGTGGAGCTTGATGTAGGCCAGGTCGTACTTGCTGGCTTCGATTTCGGCGGGGTCTTCCTCGGTCTCGTCGCGCAGGGCGACGACTTCGGGGTGACGGTAGAGCGCGTTGGAATCAAAGCTCATCTTGGTGTCGAGCACCAGCAGCTTCGCGGCCCCGGACGAATCGGGATTGGTTTCCACCAGCGGGTTGATTTCGAGCATGTCGCAATCGAGCGCCATGAACGCGGTGTAGAGCTGCTGGGCGAGCTTGGCGGCCTGCTTGACCAGATCGCCGGTGAGGTTGAGCGCATAGGCCACCGCGCGGCCATGGTGGGGCATGAAGCCCTGCGCCGGGTCGATGGTGATCGTGGCGATCTTTTCAGGCGTCGCGTGGGCGACTTCCTCGATGTCCATGCCGCCCTCGGTCGAGACGATCATCGCCACGCGGCCCGAAGCGCGGTCCACCACCATCGAGAGGTAGTATTCCTTGGCGATGTCGACGCCGTCGGTCACGTAGAGGCGGTTGACCTGCTTGCCCGCTTCGCCGGTCTGCACGGTCACGAGGGTGTTGCCGAGCATTTCCTTGGCGAAAACCTCGACTTCCTCGATGCTCTTGGCGAGGCGCACGCCACCCTTGGCGTCGGCGGGGAGTTCCTTGAACTTGCCCTTGCCGCGACCACCCGCGTGGATCTGCGCCTTGACGACATAGATCGGTCCGGGAAGCTGTTTGGCGGCAGCGACGGCTTCTTCGACGGTCAGGGCTGCGATGCCGGCGGGAATGCCGACGCCGTATTTAGCCAGCAATTCCTTGGCCTGGTATTCATGGACGTTCATGAAAAATCCCCGCTTGCAGATGAGAAAAGGGATGGCTTGCGCCGCGATTCTGCGTTGCCTTAAGCACACCCACAGGTAGTTGCAACGTCCTTGACGCCGCTATCAAATTCTACGGGTGGCAAATTTATCGCAATTGCGGTGCACTTGCATAAGTATGCTATTTTGCTTGCCAAGGGGCAATTTCTGGCTCAATTCTTGGCGTTGCATGATTGATCCTGCCTCACTTGCGCCTCTTGTCGGCCCGATCGTCGGTCAGGCCGGGCAACTGGCGCTCGACCTCTGGCCGGGCCATGGCCACGCGCCGCGGATCTGGGAGAAGGGGCCCGACAACCCGGTCTGCGAGGCCGACATTGCCGTCGACAGGTTCCTGCATCAGGCGCTGGGCGATCTCCTGCCCGAGGCGGGCTGGCTTTCCGAGGAAACCGTCGATGATCCCGCCCGGCTGGCGCGCGAGTTGTGCTGGGTGGTCGATCCGGTCGACGGGACGCGCGATTTCGTGCGCGGGGCGCCCGGCTGGGCGGTTTCGGTGGCCCTGATCGCGCGGGGGCGTCCGGTTCTGGCGGTTCTCGATGCGCCGGCGCGCGATGAACTGTGGGTGGCCGGGGCCGGTCTTGGCGCCACGCGCAACGGGTTGCCACTGGCTACGAGCACGCGCACCCGGCTCGAAGGGGCGCGCATGCCGATGGACTTGCGCCTGCCTTCGGGCGTCGAGCTGACCATGGTGGACAAGCCCAATTCCATCGCCTTGCGCATGGCGATGGTCGCTTCGGGCGAGGCGGACCTTCTGGCCACCTGGCGCTGGGGCTATGAGTGGGACATCGCCGCCGCCGCCCTGATCGCGCAGGAAGCGGGCGCGACAGTCACCGATGCCCATGGCGCGGGCCTCGTGTTCAACAAGCCCGATCCGCGCGCCTTTGGCGTGCTGGTGAGCGCGCCAGCCATTCATGACGAGGCGCGCGCGCGGGTGGCGCCGACCACGGCCAAGTCCCTGCGCGGGCTGGGAAACCCGCCGCAGGGTGTCGACCTGTCGCTGCCCGTCAGGCCTGTCGCAAAGGACGGAGCGGGACCGGACGGGCCCGGACCGGACAGGAACGACTGACCGGGGTGACCCGGTATCAGGCAGGTTCAAAATCCTCGGTATCGATCGTGGCGTGCATGGTCTGGGCATAGCGGTGCCCGGACACGGTCTGCTGGTTGATCAGCGCGTCGACTTGCGCGGTCAGGTCGGCCGGGATGGTCCAGTCCTGACGGGCGATGTTTTCTTCGAGATGGGCGATCTTGCCGGTGCCGGGAATGGCCACGATGTGTTCGCCCTTGCCCAGCACCCAGGCCAGCGAAAGCTGCGCCGGGGTGACGCCCGCTTCGTGGGCGAGGGCGTTGAAACGGTCGATCAGCGCGAGGTTGCGGGGCCAGTTGTCGGCCATGAAGCGCGGCATGGCCTTGCGGATGTCGCCCTCTTCCAGCGCCTGTGGGTCGCGCACGCCATTGGCCAGCGCCCCGCGCGCGACCGGCGAGAAAGCGACGAACGTGGTGCCCACCTCGCGGCAGGCGTCGAGCACGGCGATCTCGGCCTGACGCGTCCAGGGTGAATATTCGGTCTGCATCGCGGCGATGGGGTGGGTGGCGGCGGCGCGGCGCAAAGTGTCTGCCGACATTTCCGACAGGCCGATGGCGCCGATCTTCCCTTCCCGGACGAGGTCGGCCATCGCGCCCACCGAGTCCTCGATCGGCACCGTGAAGTCGCGGCGGTGCATGTAGTAGAGGTCGATGTGGTCGGTCTGGAGCAGGGTCAGCGACTTTTCCAGCTCGGCGCGGATGGTGTCGGGGTGGCAGTCGATCCCGCGCTTTTCGCCGCTGGCGAAGATGCCCATCTTGCTGGCGAGGAAGACCTTGTCGCGCTTGCCCTTGAGCGCGCGGCCCACCAGCGTCTCGTTGTGGCCCTGTCCATAGAGGCGGGCGGTGTCGAAATGGTCATAGCCCAGCTCGATCGCGCGGTGGAGCAGGGCGATGCCGTCCTCCTCGGACGGGCGCTCGCCATAGGCCCAGCTGAGCGACATGCAGCCAAGCCCGATGGGAGCAAGGGCCCGTCCGGCGAGGGGCCGGCGAAAGGGAGAGGCGGGGGGCAGGATCGACATGCGGGGGGAACTCCTTGTTCCCCGATGGATGCCAGCGGGATGCCCCAGCCGTCAACCTGTGCGGGAATCACGAAAAAGGCGCCCTCCCGCGTGGGAAGGCGCCCTGTTCTGGCCGCCGGCCCGGCAAAGCGCCGGGCCCTTGTGCCGGTTGCCTGCGCTGGCTGCTTACTGGCCGCGCATTACTGGCCGCGCGCGCGGGCCACGTCGTCCTGCGTGACGGGCACGATCTTGATTTCCACGCGACGGTTGGCGGCGCGGCCTTCCTCGGTGGCGTTCGAGGCGATCGGCTGGGTCTTGCCATAGCCCTGCGAGCGGATGCGCGCCGGGGCGACCCCGCGCGAGGACAGGTAATCGGCCACCGACTGGGCGCGGTTCTGCGACAGGGTCATGTTGTAGGCGTCCGAGCCGGTCGAGTCGGTGTGGCCATAGACGTCGATCAGCGAATCCGGGTACTGGACCAGCGAGCCGGCCACCTTGTCGAGCGTGTCGCGGAAGGCGGGCTTGATCAGCGTGCTGTCGGTGTCGAACGTCACCCCGTTGGGCAGGTTGACGAGGATGGCCTTGCCGTTGTCGACCGGGGTCACGTCGACGCCGGTGCCGGCGGTCTGTTCCTTGAGCTGCCTGATCTGCTTGTCCATGGTGTAGCCCACGGCCGCGCCCGCGACGCCGCCGATGCCCGCGCCCACGATGCGGCCCGTGCCACCGCCGATCAGCCCGCCCAGCAAGAGGCCGCCCAGCGCGCCCGCGCCCGCGCCCAGCGCCGTGCGCGAGACCTTCTGCTGGCCGGTGTTGGGGTCGGTCACGCAGCCCGAGAGGCTGATCAGCGACACCGCGCAAAGGCTGGAAACGAGCACCCGACGAATCTTCATTGGTATTCCCCTTCGTTGCATCCCTCTCCCGCGCCTGATCGCAGGGCGGGAGCCAGGCAGGCGGCGAACCGTGAGCGGATCACGGCAGCCTGCTTTGCGTCCAATACACGGCCACGGGCTGAATGGTTCCCGAATAATGAACGGTATCGGGCGGGCTGCGGGTATCACGCGAGGCTTCGCAAGGACTTCGCGGCGCCGCGCAAATCTGCTAGGGGCTTGCCCCGTGACCCCATTTCCATGGCCAGATGCGCTCATAATCCTGGGCCTTGTCGTGCTCAACGGTCTGTTTTCCATGTCGGAGCTGGCCATTGTCTCGGCACGTCCGGCCCGGCTCAAGGTTCTGGCCGAAGGGGGCAGCGGGGGGGCCCGCGTGGCGCTCGAACTGGCTGCCGATCCGGGCAAGTTCCTCTCGACCGTGCAGATCGGCATCACCCTCGTGGGCATCATCGCAGGCGCCTATTCGGGCTCCAGCCTGGGCGGGCCGGTGGGCGAGCGGCTGGCCGCGCTGGGTGTGCCGGGCGCCTATGCCGGGGAGGCCGGGTTCGCGCTGGTCATCGCGCTGACGACCTATCTCAGCCTGGTGGTGGGCGAACTCGTGCCCAAGCAACTGGCGCTGGCGGCGGCTGAATCGATTGCGGTTCTGGCCGCGCGGCCCATGGTGATCATGGCCAGGGTGACCGCGCCTTTCGTGTGGACGCTCGACCGGTCATCGAGCCTGATCCTGCGTCTGCTCGGGCTGGCGCGGGGGGGCGAGCAGGAAGTCACCGCCGAGGAACTCCAGATGATCTTCGCCGAGGCCACCCGTTCGGGGGTGATCGAGGAGGAGGAGCGCGCGCTGATGACCAGCGTGATGCGTCTGGCCGACCGCCCCGTGCGCGAGGTGATGACCCCGCGCATCGAACTCCACTGGATCGAGCTGGACGCCAGCCCCGAAGACCTGACCGCCGCCATCGAGGACAGCCCCCATTCGCTGCTGCTGGTGGCCGATGGCTCGCCCGATCACATCGTCGGCGTGGTCAAGGTTCGCGACGTGCTGGCCGCGCGCCTGCGTGGCGACGAGCATGCGCTCGAAAGCCTGATGCGCAAGCCCGCGATCCTGCCCGACCGGCTCGACACGATGGACGCCCTGCGCGTGATCCAGCAGGCCGAAGTCGGCCTTGCGCTGGTCCACGACGAATATGGCCATCTCGAAGGGATCGTCACCCCGGCCGACCTGCTGGCGGCCATCGCCGGAACTTTCGTGGCCCATGGCGACGAGGGCGACAGCCCGATGATCACCGAGCGCGAGGACGGCTCGCTGCTGCTGGCCGGCGGTCTTCCCGCCGATGCCATGGCCGACCGGCTGGAGATCGAGCTGCCCGAAGACCGCGACTATGCGACGGTGGCCGGTTTCGTCCTCTCGGTCCTGCGCAAGCTGCCGGTCGAGGGCGAGCATTTTACCGAGCAGGGCTGGCGGTTCGAGGTCGTCGACATGGATGGCCGCAAGATCGACAAGCTGCTGGTAGCCCGCGTCAAGGCCGTGGCGCCGGTGGACGAACTCGACGGTTGAGTGGGGCCTGAACATCCGTTCCGGCGCTGCATGGGGGGAGAGGACGGATGGCGGAACACGCCGGATTGGGCTGGATCGCGCGGTGCGGATGGAAGGGGCTGTGCCCGCGGTGCGGCAAGGGCCACCTGTTTGCGGGCTGGCTGCGTCTGGCGCCGTGCTGCGATGTCTGCGGGCTCGATTTCCGCTTTGCCCGCGCCGATGATGGCCCGGCCTTCTTCGCGCTGTGCCTGACCGCCTTTCCGCTCACGTTCGTCGCCGTCGGGGTCGAAGTGGCCTACAGCCCGCCCTGGTGGGTCCATCTGCTCACTTCAGTGCCGATTCTGGCCATCGGCTGTCTGGGCTCGCTGCGTCCGTTCAAGGGCTGGCTGGTCGCCTCGCAATATGTGAACGGCGCGCATCAGGCCGGAACAGAGGGGCCGGACGATCCGGCCCCCTGACCGGCCCCCTGAATTCTGACCGGCCCCCTGGATTTTCCCTGTGCGGCGCCCGCTATTGGGCCCGTTCAGGCGAGGCGATAGTCGGCGGTGATGGCGCCGGCGGCCAGAAGCTCGGCCTCGTGGCTCTCCTCGCGCCAGCTTTCGGCCAGAGCGGCGTCTTCCCAGGCGCGCATGGCCGGGTGGGCCAGCACATGGTCCACCCAGGCCTGCCCGCGACCGACATCGAGGCCATAAGTCCGTACCCGGAAGGCCACCGGCGCAAAGAACGCATCGAGCGCGCAAAAGGTATCCCCGGCCAGCCAGGGGCCGCCGAAACGGTCGAGTCCCTCTTCGAACAGCTCGCGCAGGCGGGCCACGTCACGCGCCAGCGGGGGCTTCATCGCGGGAAGCGCCACCCGCACCCCCACGTTCATCGTGCAGGTCGAACGCAGCGCGGAAAAGCCGCCGTGCATCTCGCACACCGCGCTCTGGGCAAAGGCGCGTGCGGCGGGTTCTTCGGGCCAGACCCCGGCATGGCGGTCGGCCAGATAGAGCGTGATGCCCAGCGAATCCCAGACAGTCGTGGCCCCGTCGATCAGCGCGGGCACCTGCCCGGTGGGCGAGAAACTGCGGAAGGCCTCGTAATTGACCGGTTTGGCAAAGGGTTCGAGGCGGTCGGCAAACGGGATGCCGAGCGCCTTCATCAGCAGCCAGGGGCGCAGCGACCAGCTCGAATAGTTCCGGTTGGCGGTGATCAGGGTATAAGGCATCCTGCGTGCTCTCCATGGGTGGCCGCCGTGGCGACGACATCACGCGCTGACCGGACGATCTGGCCCGGCAAGGCACTGGTGCAGGACGGATTTGGATGAAACAAGGGCCAATATCGTCAATACCTTGATTCAGATCATGGCTCTGTGCCGATCTGCTGCCACAATCACCCCAACGAAAGAAGAAGGACGATCCCACATGCGCTCCATTCTCTGCCCGATCGACGGCGCCGTCACGATGGATGACCGCCTCGAAACCGCTCTTGCCTTGGCCCGCGTCATGGATGGCCATGTGAGCGTGCAGATCGCCAGCCCCTTTGCCGAACTCGCCGTGTGGGAGCCGTTCGGCGGCGCTGCGCTGACGGCCGAGGTGATCGATCAGGTCCGCCGCGAGGATACCGCGCTGGCTGCCAAGGTCGATGCGCGTCTGGCGCCGCAGGATGTCCCCTTCGACGTGGAACAGACCGCCCAGGCGCCGATTCCGGCGGCCTATGCCGGGGCCCGCTTTGCCGATGTGGTCGTCACCAGTCTGGCCGATCCGCTGGTCGAGGAACTCGTGCTGGGCGTGCGCAGCCCGGTGCTCGCCGTGCCCAAGGGCACCGCGATGACCGACTTTTCCAAGCCCGCAGTGATCGCGTGGGATGGCGGGATCGAGGCCGCCCATGCGCTGCGGGCCAGCCTGCCGCTGCTGCATCAGGCCGGGGCGGTCCATATCCTCACCGTCGATGAAAAGCCCGATGCCCTGCCTGCGCTTGATGCGGCGACCTACCTCTCGCGCCATGGCATCCACGCCGAAGTCCACGGGCTCACCGCCAATGGCCCGATTGCGGCCACGCTGGCGGATGCCGCGCGCCGTCTGGGCGCGGGGCTGATCGTGATGGGCCTGTTCGGGCGCAGCCGCCTGCGCGAGCTTCTGCTGGGCGGCGTCTCGCGCGCGATGCTCGACAATTCGACCCTGCCGCTGCTGCTGGCGCACTGAGGCCGGATTGCCGTTGTACCAGGTTGCCATGACCTTGCGGTAACTGCGAGGTCTGGCATGGTGTCTCTCAAGGCGGTGGCGCGGGGGCTCCGCCGCCTTGGGAGACACGTTTCATGCGCTTGTTCCATCGACATTCATTCCGTTCGTTTTCGCTTTCCCGGTCCCTGTTCGGGGCAGGGTCCGGGGCAGTGCCCGGCGCAGTATCCGCGGCGGTTTGCGCTCTGGCGCTCGTGGCCGGGCCCCCGGCTTTTGCGGCGGCTGCGGCGCCTTCCCCGGCTGCGGCGATCGCCCGCGCACTGGCCGATCCTGCGCGCAGCGAGGCCAGCCGCAAGCTCGACGAAAGCCGCGATCCGGCCCATGTGCTGGCCTTCGCCGGGTTCGCGCCCGGTCAGGTCGTGGCCGACTGGGGCGCTGGCGGCGGCTATTATTCCGAACTGATCGCCGATCTGGTGGGGCCGCGCGGGGCGGTCTATGCCCTGTCCGATCCGGCCTATCTCAAGCCCGGCACGCTCGACGTGGTGGCCAAGGCCCATGCCAATGTGCGCCCGCTGGTGGCGCCCGAGGCGGCCATGGCACTGCCTCCGGCGAGCCTTGACGCGATCTTCGCCCATCTCGAATTCCACGATCTCTATGCGCCTGCCACGCGCGGCGGGACCGAGCCTGCGCGCCCTGTCGCGCAGGTTCTGGCCAACTGGTTCGCCGCGCTCAGGCCGGGGGGCATGGTGGTGATCGTCGATCACGTCGGCCTGCCGGGCAATCCGGCGGTCGTGGGCAGCACGGTACACCGGATCGACCCGGCGCAAGTCAAGGCGGACATGGCCGCCGCAGGGTTCGTGCTCGATGGCGAGAGCGACATATTGCGCCGCAGCAATGACGACCATACCGCCGTGGTCTTCGCCCCCGGCTTGCGGGGCAAGACCGATCGCTTTGTCCTGCGTTTCCGCCGTCCTGGCTGAGTTACGGGCTGGGATTTGACGAATAATTGCAAAAAACGCAATTTTCTCGCTGTGTTTCGCACTTGCGAGAAGCCGGGGGCAGGCGCATAGAAAAACTGCCTTTCAGGCATCCTCTCCCAAAACTTCCAAAGGCCTGGCTGGCAACAGCCGGGCCCTTTTTTTGTCCTGAATCCGGGCATTTGCGCCCGCTGGCCCCGCCCGTTTTGAAACGCGGGCATTTGAAAAGCGGAGGCGTGCTTCCTAACTTGGGTCAGACGCGGGCATTCCGCTCGCACGAAGAACCCCCAAGGGCATAGCGAAGCAATGGCAGAGGCAGCAACACTGGGCGATCAGAAGATCGCCCGCTTGCAGGTCGCAGGGTCACGGCAGGAGGAATCCGGCCACGGCATCGCGCGGATCAGCCGCGCGGTCATGGGCCGTCTGGGCGTGGCCGAAGGCGACGTGATCGAGATTATCGGCAAGCGCAGCACCGCCGCGCGGGCCGTGCTCCCCTATCCCGAGGATGAAGGTCTCGAACTGATCCGTCTCGACGGGCTTCAGCGTGCCAATGCCGATGTCGGCTCGGGAGAGCATGTCGAGGTGCGCCGGATCGAATCGCGCCCCGCGCAGCGCGTGGTCTTTGCGCCTGCCCAGCGCGACTTGCGCCTTCAGGGCCCCGCCGCCGCGCTCAAGCGCAACTTTGCCGGGCGCCCGCTGCTGACGGGCGATCTGGTGGCGACTTCGGGGCAGCAGCAGGTCAACCGGGGCGACATGCCCGCGCAACTGCGCCAGATGCTCAATGCGCCGGCCTTCGCGCTCACCCAGATTCGTCTGACCGTTGTTTCGACGACGCCTAAGGGCGTGGTCCACATCGACGAGAACACCGAAGTCGAACTGCGCGCCGAATACGAGGAGCCGCGCTCGAGCCGTGCCGACGTCAATTATGACGACGTGGGCGGCATGGGCGACACCATCCGCCAGTTGCGCGAGATGGTCGAACTGCCGTTGCGCTATCCTGAAATTTTCACCCGGCTGGGGGTCGATCCGCCCAAGGGCGTGCTGCTGCATGGCCCGCCGGGGACCGGCAAGACGCGTTTGGCGCGCGCGGTCGCCAACGAGAGCGACGCCAGCTTTTTCACCATCAACGGCCCCGAGATCATGGGGTCGGCCTATGGCGAGAGCGAAAAGCGCCTGCGCGAGGTCTTCGAGGAGGCCACGCAGAACGCGCCCTCGATCATTTTCATCGATGAAATCGATTCCATCGCGCCCAAGCGCAGCCAGGTGACCGGGGAGGCCGAAAAGCGCCTCGTCGCCCAGTTGCTCACGCTGATGGACGGGTTGCAGAGCCGCTCGAATCTGGTGGTCATCGCCGCGACCAACCGGCCCGACGCGCTCGACGAGGCGTTGCGCCGTCCCGGTCGCTTCGACCGCGAGATCGTCGTGGGCGTGCCCGACGAGCCGGGCCGTCGCGAGATTCTGGGCATCCACACGCGCGGCATGCCCCTGGCCGAAGACATCGACTTGCGCGAGCTGGCCCGCACGACCCACGGTTTCGTGGGCGCGGATCTGGCCGCGCTGGCGCGCGAGGCAGCCATCGAGGCCGTGCGCCGGATCATGCCAAGGCTCGATTTCGAGCGGCAGACGATCCCTGTCGAAGTGCTCGACAGCCTGCGCGTGGTGCGCGACGACTTTCTGGAGGCACTCAAGCGCGTGCAGCCTTCGGCGATGCGCGAGGTGATGGTGCAGGCGCCGACGATCGGCTGGGACGATGTCGGCGGGTTGGACGAGGCACAGGCGAAGTTGCGCGAAGGGGTCGAGCTGCCGCTCAAGACGCCCGAGGCGTTTCATCGGCTGGGCATCCGCCCGGCCAAGGGCTTCCTGCTCTATGGTCCGCCCGGAACCGGCAAGACGCTGCTGGCCAAGGCTGTCGCCAAGGAGGCCGAGGCCAACTTCATCGCGATCAAGTCGTCCGACCTGCTCAGCAAGTGGTATGGCGAAAGCGAACAGCAGATCGCCCGCCTGTTCGCGCGCGCGCGGCAGGTGGCCCCTTGCGTGATCTTCATCGACGAGATCGACAGCCTCGTGCCCGCGCGCGGGACCGGGGTGGGCGAGCCGCAAGTGACCGCGCGGGTGGTGAACACCATTCTGGCGGAAATGGACGGGCTGGAAGAGCTGCAATCGGTTGTGCTGATCGGCGCGACCAATCGGCCCACGCTGGTCGATCCCGCGCTGCTGCGCCCCGGCCGGTTCGATGAACTGGTCTATGTCGGCACGCCCAGTCTGGCCGGGCGGGTGCGGATCCTGAAAATCCACACCGGGGCCATGCCGCTGGCGGCGGACGTGGACCTTGAGGACGTGGCGCGGCAGACCGAGCGCTTTACCGGCGCCGATCTGGAAGACGTGGTGCGCCGGGCGGGGCTCAACGCCATCCGCCGGGCCGGAGGCGATGTGCAATCGGTTACGGCAGGCGATTTCGCCGGGGCGCTGGCCGATTCGCGCGCGACCGTGACCGAGGAAATGGAAGCCGAATATGGCCGGATGAAGGGCGAACTGAAGAAGCGTGCCGTCGAACCCGGCCCGGTTGTCGGCTTCCTCGCGCCGGGCATGGTGCAGTCCACGCGCGAGAGCAAGCATCGCTGAACAGGCGGCAGGCTGGCCTTGCGGGGCGGCCTGCTGCCATCATATCGAAGGAGAATGCGCGTGTCCGAACCTGTCAGCGTGACACTCGAAGACCGGGGTGACCAGGGCGCCTTTCGCGCCGTGGTCGAAGGCATGGCCGAGCAGGGCGAACTGACCTGGCGGGAAACCGCGCCCGGCGTGATCGTGGCCGATCATACGCTGGTGCCCAAGGCCATTGGCGGGCGCGGCGTGGCCGGGCTGCTGGTCGATGCCCTGATCGGCGAGGCGCGCGTGCGCGGGTGGAAGATCGTCCCGGCGTGCAGCTATGTCGAAGCGCAGTTCCGCCGCCACCCCGAATGGAGCGACCTGCTCGCACAAACGGCCTGAACGGCCTGAAGCCTGTGCCCGGCACCAGCCTGTGCTCCCCCCGAAGCGCAGGCCGGTGCCGGACGATCCGGGGCCATGCCCCGGATCAAGCCGGTTCCCGGTCGAGGGCGGTCAATCGGCAAACCAGTGGCGTTCGAACCAGAACGCCAGATTGACCAGACCGATCATCACCGGAACTTCGACGAGCGGCCCGATCACCGCCGCGAAAGCGACCGGCGAGGCGAGGCCAAAGGCCGCCACGGCCACCGCGATGGCCAGCTCGAAATTGTTCGAGGCCGCTGTGAAGGCGAGCGCCGTCGTCCGCGCATAGCCTGCCCCCAGCAGCCGCCCGCCCACGAAGGCGAGCACGAACATCACCAGAAAGAAGATCACCAGCGGGATCGCCACGCGCAGCGCGTCGCCCGGCAGCGCGACGATGGTATCACCCTTGAGGCTGAACATCGCGATGATCGTGAACAGCAGCGCGAGCAGCGTGAGCGGGCTGATCGCGGGGACCAGCACGTTTTCATACCAGTCCACGCCCTTGGCCCGGACCATCGCCGTGCGGAACAGGAAGCCCGAGGCGAAAGGAATGCCCAGATAGGTCAGCACCGCGCGGGCAACGAGCGCGAAATCGACATGGGCGACTTGCGCCTGAAGCCCGAACAGCGGCGGCACGACGGCGAGGTAGAACCACGCCATCGGCGCATAGAACACGATCTGGAACAGCGAATTGAACGCGACCAGCCCGGTCACGTATTCGGCGCTGCCGCGCGCGAGCTGGTTCCACACCAGCACCATCGCGATGCACGGAGCGATCCCGATCAGGATCAGGCCGGTCATGTAGGCGGGCTTGTCGGGCAGGGTCAGCGCGGCGAGCGCGAACAGGAAGGCGGGCGCCACCACCCAGGCCAGCACGAACGAGAGCCCCAGCACGCGGGTATCGCGGAACACCTGGCCGAGCGCCTCGTAGCGCACTTTGGCCAGCGGCGGGAACAACATGCAGATCAGCCCCACCGCGATGGGGATATTGGTCGCCCCTGAAGACATCGCCGCCAGCGCATGGGGCACGGCGGGGACCATCCGCCCGAGCGCAAGCCCCACGGCCATCGCCGCGAAGATCCAGACGGTCAGGAAACGGTCGAGAAAGGCCAGATGGGGTGAGGACGCGGGCAAGTTGGTACCCATCAGGCGGCTCCTTCCATGGCACCGATGCGGGCGAGGTGGGCGGACAGTTCGGCGCGGTCCATCGTTTCGAACGGCAGCGCGAGCAGGGCCTGCGCGCGCAGGGCGAGCCAGTCCCAGGTCCGGGCGAAAGCAGCGTCGATTGCGGCATCGCTGCCGGTCACGTCGGCCGGGTCGGGCAGGCCCCAGTGGGCCTTCAACGGGGCGCCCAGGAAGACCGGGCAGGCCTCGCCAGCGGCATTGCCGCACACGGTGATCGCCAGATCGATGGGCGGCGCACCCGGAACGGTGAATTCGTTCCAGCTCTTGGAGCGGAAGGGGGCGGTGTCGATGCCCTTGGCCGCCAGCAGGCGCAGCGCGCCGGGGTGGGGCGCGCCCTTGGGCTTGCTGCCCGCGCTGAAGGCCTCGATGCGCCCATATCCGAGCTGGCCGAGGATCGCCTCGCCCAAAATCGAGCGGGCCGAATTGCCGGTGCAGAGCACCAGAATGCGGAATGGAGCGGTCATGTCCTGTCTTTCATGCAGGAGGAGTTTGGCATGCAGGAGGAATCAGGCGGGCAGGCGGGAACCGGGGCGCAGGAAACGCCGCCGCAGCAGTTTTCGGTGAGGAAGCCCATCAGGGCGTTCATCGCGGTAAAATCGGCGCTGTAGACAATCGAGCGGCCCTGTCGGCGCGCGACGATCAGGTCGGCGTGGACCAGTTGCGCCAGATGAAAGCTGAGCGAGGAAGCCGCCAGCCCCAGCCGCTGCGCCAGAACGCCTGCGGCCATGCCTTCCGGCCCGGCCTGAACCAGTTGGCGATAGGCGGCCAGCCGATGCTCCTGCGCCAGCGCACCGAGCGCCCGCACGACGCGCGCGCTTTCTGTGCCTGCCGTGTTTGACGCCGTATCTGACACTGTATCGGGCGCGGGGCTGCTGGCCATCGCGAATCTTTCCATAGTTCAACAACTATTGAAATATGGAAGCCGCGAGGCCCGCGCAAGCCATGTGCGCGGATTGTCACAATTCGCGCAAAAAGGGCCCGGCGGCCTGATGGGCTCTTGCCCGAAATTTCAGGGGAGGGGGAAATGGTGCTGCTGGGGAGGATTGAACTCCCGACCTCAGCCTTACCAAGGATGCGCTCTACCACTGAGCTACAGCAGCACACCATTTCCGCGAAAGCCCGGTTATAAAACCGTTGGGCTTCGTTCCAGCGGCGGGTTGTCGCCGGTGGAGGCGCGCTATTGGCGCCAAGGCTTCGGGATGTCAAGCAGGGTTGCGGACAAAAAGTTCACGCGGCAAAGAACAATCCCCATGAGCCTGTCGAAAACTTTTCCCGCCGCCGCGTCCGATCAGGGGGGCGAGGTGGCCCCTTCCAACGCCAAGGGTGTGGCCAGCCGTGAGGCCAGCCGCGAAGAACGCCTTGCGCAGCGACTGCGCGAGAATCTGCGCCGTCGCAAGGCGCAGGCGCGCGCGCTTTCGGCCACGGAGGGCGCATCGGATGCGGCGCCCGATGATAAGGGCGATGGGGCCTGATCTGCGCCTGATCTGCCTTTCCAAACGCGCCCCGGCCCGCTAGGGCCCGCCTTCGCGTTCCGTTCCGTGTTTTATCTTGTTTTCCCATCTAGCAACAGGAAGCCTCGATGCCTCGTCTGATCCTGATTCGTCACGGCCAATCGCAGTGGAACCTGGAAAACCGCTTCACCGGCTGGTGGGACGTGGACGTGACCGAAAAGGGCGCGGCCGAGGCCTTTGCCGCCGGCCAGCTGCTCAAGGACAAGGGCGTGCTGCCCACGGTCGCCTTCACCTCGCTCCAGACCCGCGCGATCAAGACGCTGCATCTGGCGCTCGAAGCGGCCGGTCGCCTGTGGATTCCCGAAACCAAGGACTGGCGCTTCAACGAGCGTCACTATGGCGGGCTGACCGGGCTCGACAAGGCCGAGACCGCCGCCAAGCATGGCGACGAGCAGGTCAAGGTGTGGCGCCGCAGCTTCGACATTCCGCCCCCGCCGCTCGACGCGGGCAGCGAGTTCGATCTGGCCTCCGACCCGCGCTATGCCGGGATCCCCGTGCCCGCGACCGAAAGCCTCAAGGACACCATCGCCCGTGCGCTGCCGGCCTATGAAGAGCTGATCGTGCCCGCGCTCAAGGCCGGGGAAACCGTGATCGTCTCGGCCCACGGCAATTCGCTGCGCGCGCTGGTCAAGCACATCTCGGGCATTGCCGACGACGAGATCACCGGCCTCGAAATCCCGACCGGCCAGCCGATCGTCTACGAACTCGACGACAATCTGGCCGAAATCGAGCGCTACTACCTGTCCGAGCGCTGAGCAGCAGGCTTCTCGAAAAGGGGAAACGGGATGAGTGAAAGCCAGACGTCCGGCGCGCCGGTTGCCATCATCATGGGCAGCCAGTCCGACTGGGAAACGATGAAGAACGCCGCCGCCGTGCTCGACAAGCTGGGCGTGGCGCACGACTGCCGCATCGTTTCGGCCCATCGCACGCCCGACCGTCTGGTCGAATTCGCCAAGACCGCCCATGAACAGGGCTTCAAAGTGGTGATCGCCGGGGCAGGGGGCGCGGCCCACCTGCCCGGCATGGTCGCCTCGATGACGCACCTGCCGGTGCTGGGCGTTCCGGTCGAATCCAAGGCGCTCAAGGGCATGGACAGCCTGCTCTCGATCGTCCAGATGCCCGGCGGCATCCCCGTGGGCACGCTGGCCATCGGCGTTCCCGGCGCGATCAATGCGGGCATTCTGGCCGCCTCCATCCTTGCCACGAGCGACGCGGACCTGGCCGGGCGGCTGGTCGCCTTCCGTCAGGCCCAGACCGATTCGGTGGCGCCGTGCCCGCAATGATTGCTCCGGGCGCGGTGATCGGCATTCTGGGCGGCGGGCAGCTCGGGCGGATGATGGCCATGGCCGCGGCCCAGCTTGGCTATAGCGCCCATGTCTATGCCCCCGAACCGCGCGAAAGCTCGGTCGCGGCGCAAGTGAGCGCGGCCTATACGCAGGGCGCCTATGACGACGAGGCGGCGCTGGCCGCCTTCGCCCGTCAGGTCAGCGTGGTGACTTACGAGTTCGAGAACGTGGCGGCAGCGCCGCTCGCGGCGATCACCGCGCATGTGCCGCTCTGCCCGCCGGCGCGCGCGCTCGAAGTGGCGCAGGACCGGGTGAACGAGAAATCGTTCGTCGAGGGGCTGGGTGGACGGCCCGCGCCGTGGAGGCAGGTCGACAGCGCCGAGGATCTGGCCCGTGCCGTGGCAGAAATCGGCACGCCCGGCATCCTCAAGACCCGGCGCGACGGCTATGATGGCAAGGGCCAGTGGCGGATCATGACGGCGCAGGACGCCGCCGCGCTGACGCTTCCCGATGTGCCGCTGATCTACGAGGGCTTCGTCACCTTCTTTGGCGAGTTCTCGGTGATCCTCGTGCGCAAGGCCGATGGCACCGTCGATTTCTGGGACAGCGCGCAGAACGTCCACGAGAACGGCATTCTGGCCCGCTCGACCGTGCCCGCCCCGGCGGCGATCGAGGCGCAAGTGGCGCCCGCGCGCGCGCTGGCCCGCAAGGTTGCCGAGGCGCTCGACTATGTCGGCGTGCTGACCCTCGAATTCTTCGCGACCGACGAGGGCCCGGTGTTCAACGAAATGGCGCCGCGCGTCCACAATTCGGGGCACTGGAGCATCGAGGGCGCGCTTGCCAGCCAGTTCGAGAACCATGTCCGCGCGATCCTCGGCCTGCCGCTGGGCAGCACCGCGCTGGTTTGCCCCGGCGGGGCGGTGATGGACAACCTGATCGGCCATCAGGCCGACGACTGGGCCAACCTGCTCGCCGATCCGGCCAACCACCTCCATCTTTACGGCAAGGCCGAAACCCGGCCCGGTCGCAAGATGGGTCATGTTACCCGGCTGGTGCGGTAAGGTGCCGGTTTCATTATTCCTGATTGTGGCTCGTGCGCAGGACGGCACGATTGGTCACAAGGGAGACTTGGCTTGGCACATCCCCGCTGATCTCAAGCGGTTCAAGGCCCTGACCATGGGCCTGCCGATGATCATGGGGCGCAAGACGTTCGATTCGCTGCCGGGGCTGCTGCCCGGCCGCCGCCATATCGTGCTCACCCGTGATGCCGGTTGGGCCGCGCCGGGGGCTGACGTGGTCCACAGCGTCGAACAGGCGCTCGCGCTGGTGGGCGAGGGGCCCGCCGCCGTGATCGGGGGCGCGGAAATACTGGCCCTGTTCGCCCCGCTGGCCACGCGGTTTGAACTGACCGAAGTGCATGGCGACTTCGCAGGCGACGTGAAGGCACCCTATCCGGGCCAATCCGGTTCGGGCCCCCAGTGGGTCGAAGTGGCGCGGCAGGACCATCCTGCCGGGGCTACCTATCCTGCCTATTCCTTCGTCACGCTGGAACGGGCCCCCCCGCAGGAAGAAAGCAGCAAGGCATGATCCGGCTCTTTGCACGCGAGCGCATCAACGAGAACTGGCGCGGCGCCATCGTGGCGCTCGGCAATTTCGACGGGTTCCATCTCGGCCATCAGGCGGTCGTGGAACAGGCCGTGCGATGGGCGCGCAGCGAGGGGCGGCTGGCGCTGGTCGCCACGTTCGATCCCCATCCGGTCAGCCATTTCGATCCCAAGGCGGCGCCCTTCCGCCTGACCTCGCTCGACCAGCGGCAGGAACTGTTCGCCGCCGCCGGGGCCGATGGCATGCTGGTCTTCGAATTCGACGATACGCTGGCCCGCACCAGCGCGGAGGATTTCGTGCGCGAACTGCTGATCGACCGGATCGGCGCGGCGGGCGTGGTGACCGGCGAGGATTTCACCTTCGGGCGCAAGCGCGGCGGCAATATCGAGATGTTGCGTACGCTCGGCGCGGCCCATGGGCTGGCTGCGCGCGCGGTCGGTCCCGTGCTCTATGACGACAGGATCGTCTCGTCGAGCCGGGTGCGCGAGGCGCTCAAGGCGGGCGATTGCGAAACGGCCACGGCCCTGCTGACACGGCCTTTCGCCATTCGCGGGGTGGTCCAGCATGGCGACAAGGTGGGCCGGACGATCAACTTCCCGACCGCCAACCTCGCCATGGGCAAGTATCTGCGCCCGGCCTATGGCATCTATGCCGTCACCGGACGCCTGCCCGACGGGCGCGAGCTGCTCGGCGCGGCCAATGTCGGCATCCGCCCCACATTTGATCCGCCCAAGGAATTGCTTGAACCGCATTTCTTTGATTTTTCGGGCAATCTCTACGGGCAGGAAATCGAGGTCGTGTTCCATCACTTCCTGCGGCCCGAGGCCAAGTTCGACAGTCTGGACGCGCTCGTGGCGCAGATCGCGCGCGATTGTCTGGAGGCGCGGCGGCTGCTCGAAGGGGTGTGACCGCGTAAAAAGAAAACCAGAATATTATCCCGGGGGCCATCGCCCCCGGACCCCCGGGAACTGGTGCCGGTGTCATGCCCGTCGCGCTTGCCTTTCGCTCGGACGCAACAGGCGTTTGCAGGAATCCGCGCGCCGGGCTAAGGCCCGCCGATCATGACCAACCAGCGCGACTATCGAGCCACCGTCTTCCTGCCGAAGACCGATTTCCCGATGAAGGCCGGACTCCCCCAGAAGGAGCCGGGTATTCTTGCGCGCTGGCAGGAGGAAGACATTTACGGTCAGGTGCGCGCCGCGCGCGCGGGCCGTGAAAAGTTCATCCTCCACGATGGCCCGCCCTATGCCAATGGCGACATGCATATTGGCCATGCCCTCAACCATATCCTCAAGGACATGGTCGTGCGCACCCAGACCCTCTTGGGCAAGGACGCGCCCTATGTTCCGGGCTGGGACTGCCACGGGCTGCCCATCGAATGGAAGGTCGAGGAAGAATACCGCAAGAAGAAGAAGAACAAGGACGAGGTTCCCCCCAAGGAATTCCGCGCCGAATGCCGCGCCTATGCCCAGAAGTGGGTGGACGTGCAGCGCGAGCAGTTGAAGCGCCTTGGCATCAACGCGGCCTGGGATCGCCCGTACCTGACGATGGATTTTCAGGCCGAGGCGACCATCGTTGGCGAACTTTTGAAGTTTGCCGAGAGCGGCCAGCTCTATCGCGGCGCCAAGCCGGTGATGTGGAGCCCGGTCGAAAAGACCGCGCTGGCCGAGGCCGAAGTGGAATACGAGGACATCGTTTCCACCCAGATCGACGTGGCCTTTGAAATCACCGCGTCTGCCGTGCCCGAACTGGTCGGCGCCTATGCGGTGATCTGGACGACGACCCCGTGGACGATCCCCGTCAACCAGGCGCTCGCCTATGGGCCCGAGGTTGACTACGTGCTGGTGGCCGTGGGCGACAAGCGCGTGCTGCTCGCCGCCCCGCTCGCGGGCGAAGCGGCCAAGCGCTATGGCGTCGAACTGGCCGCCCCGCTGTGGGAGGGCAAGGGCGCGGATCTGGCCGGCACCATCGCGCGCCATCCGATGCACGCGCTGGGCGGCTTCTTTGCCGAGCCGCGCCCGCTGCTTGCGGGTGATTTCGTCACCACCGAAAGCGGTACCGGCCTTGTCCACATGGCGCCCGACCATGGCGAGGACGACTTCGCGCTGTGCAAGGCCCATGGCATCGAGCCCAAGTTCGCCGTGATGGGCGATGGCAAGTATCGCGAGGACTGGGGCTGGCTCGGCGGTCAGGGCAGCGTGATCAACCCCAAGTTCAATGCGCCCGATGGGCCGATCTGTTCGGCGCTGGCCGAAGTGGGCGCTCTGCTGGCGGCGAGCGCCGACTACAAGCATTCCTACCCGCATTCGTGGCGCTCGAAGGCCAAGGTGATCTTCCGCTGCACGCCCCAGTGGTTCGTGCCGATGGATCAGGCCCGCGAGGGCGGCACCTTGCGCGAAAAGGCCGTTAAGGCGATCGCGGATACGCGCTTCGTCCCCGAAAAGGGCCGCAACCGCATCGGCGCGATGGTGGAGGGGCGCCCGGACTGGGTGCTTTCGCGCCAGCGCGCCTGGGGCGTGCCGATCACCCTGTTCGTCAATCGCCAGACCGGCCAGTATCTGGCTGACCCCGAAGTCAACGCCCGCATCATCGCGGGCGTGCGCGCCGAGGGTGTCGACGCGTGGGACGACGAGCGCGCGCAGGACTATCTGGGCGAGGCCTACAAGCTCGACGACTACGAGCGCGTGACCGACATTCTCGATGTCTGGTTCGATTCGGGTTCGACCCATGCTTTCGTGCTCGAATCGGGCCGCTGGCCCGAGCTGAGCTGGCCTGCCAACCTCTATCTTGAAGGCTCGGACCAGCATCGCGGCTGGTTCCAGTCCTCGCTGCTCGAAAGCTGCGCCACGCGCGGTCGCGCGCCCTATGACGCCATCCTGACCCACGGCTTCACGATGGACGCCAAGGGCATGAAGATGTCGAAGAGCCTGGGCAACACGATCAGCCCGCTCGACCTCATGCGCGACTATGGTGCCGACATTTTGCGTCTGTGGGCGCTCTCGGTCGATTTCACCGAGGACCACCGCATCGGCAAGGAGATCCTGGCGGGCGTTGCCGACCAGTATCGCAAGCTGCGCAACACGTTCCGCTATCTGCTGGGCGCGCTCGACGGCTTTGGCGAGGACGAGCGCCTGCCCGTGGCCGAGATGCCCGAGCTGGAACAGTACATGCTGGCCCGCCTGAACGGGCTCGACGCCACGCTGCGCCAGGCCGTCGCGGACTTCGATTTCAATACGTATGTCCGCGCGCTCAGCGAGTTCTGCAACGAAGACCTCTCGGCCTTCTTCTTCGATATCCGCAAGGACAGCCTCTATTGCGACGCGCCCGCCGATCCCCGGCGCCGTGCCTATCGCACCGTGCTCGACACGCTGTTCCATGCCCTCGTGCGCTATGCCGCGCCGGTCATGGTCTTCACGGCGGAAGAAGTCTGGCAGAGCCGTTATGCCGGGGCTTCGGTCCACTTGCTCGAATGGCCCGAGCTTCCCGCCGTCAGCGTCGACGGGACGCAGTGGGATGCGCTGCGCGCGCTGCGCACGAGCGTCAACGAGGCGATCGAGCCGCTGCGCCGCGAAAAGGTGCTGGGTTCGGGCCTCGAAGCGCGGGTGACGGTGCCCGCCGATGCGCCCGAAGCGCCCGCCAGCATCGCGGGCGGTCTGGCCGAACTGTTCATCACTGCCGCCGTCGTGCGCGGGGAGAGCCTTGGCGTCGAGCGCACGCAGGACGCCAAGTGTGGCCGTTGCTGGCGCCACCTGCCCGAAGTGTCGGAAGACGGCGCGCTGTGTGGCCGCTGCGAGGACGTGGTGGCCGCGCAGGATGAGGCGGCTGCATGAGCCTGCTGACCCGTGAGCGCCTGATCGGCTTCGCGCTGGCGCTGGTCACGTTCGGGCTGGACCGTGGGGTCAAGGCCTGGGTGGCCGGGCCCCTCGCGCTGGCCGAGCGCGGGCCGATTGCGGTGACCGGGTTCTTCAACTTGCGCTGGACGCAGAATCTGGGCGTTTCGCTCGGTCTGTTCAGCGCGAGTTCGAGCGAGGGCAAGCTGGCGCTGCTGGCGATGACCGGGCTTCTGGCGCTGGGTGTCTTCGTGTGGATGATGCGCGAAAAGGTGCAGGGCGAACTGCTCGCGCTGGCGCTCGTGCTGGGCGGGGCGCTGGGCAATATCTATGACCGGTTCATGCGCGGCTATGTGATCGACTATGCCGATCTGCATTTTGGCGAATGGCGTCCGTTCCTCATTTTCAATCTGGCCGACGTGGCCATCTCTCTGGGCGTGCTGATCCTGCTTGCCCGCTCGCTGATTTCGCGCGAAAAGCCCGCATCGGGCATGCCCAGCCCTTCGGAGACCCATTGATGCGCAAAGCCGTTGCCCTCGCCACTCTCGTTTCGGCCGGGAGCCTGCTGGCTGCGTGCAGCACGAACAGTTCGCTGTTCAACCATGCGCGTCCCGACGAATTCGCGGTGAGCCGTCAGGCCCCGCTGGTGGTTCCGCCCGATTTTTCGCTGGTTCCGCCCAACCCCGGCGCACCGCGCCCGCAGGACGTGGATTCCTCGCGTCAGGCGCTCGATGTCCTGTTCGGCGGGCCGGCCCCGCGCAGCGCGATCGAGACCGACACGCTGGGCAAGGCGGGCGCATCGGCGGCTGCCATCCGCAGCACCGTGGGCGATCCGCAGACCAGGACCATCGCCAAGGGTTCGCAGGTCCGCGATATTCTCGCCGCCCCGCAGGGGGATGGCGCCGAAGCGCACGCCTCGATTCCGGGCTGACCCTTTTGGGCTGATCCCGGATGGGGCCTCGCGCCCGATTTGTCAGCTTTTGTTTCCTGAAAGCCCGCCGGTGATCCCGGCGGGCTTTCTTCATCGTGCGTTTATGTGCGCGATGGCCTCAATGGGGGCACGAGAAAGGCCGCTTGCGCCTTCCCAATGAAACGTTATATCATTTCAGAATTGACCGAGGGCCATGCTTGGCCCGGTGCATCGGCGCGTGGATGGCGCGGGTGCGCCGGGGGCCAGTTTGGGTGCCAGTGTGGGTGGTCATGGAGGAGATTTCTTGATGCGTTCGATTTTGATGCGGGGCTGTGCGTCGCTGGCCGTCGTGGTGGCTGTCGCCGCTGTTCCCGGCCTTGCTCTGGCCGACAGCCCGGCGCCTGCTGATGCGGGCTCCGATGTGCCGGTTCACACCGGGCCTGCCGCCGCGCCGATCGTGGTGACGGCCACGCCCTTTGGCCACACCACCGACGAAACGCCCACGATCTCCGTCCACATCGATGCCGAGCAGATCTCGCGCGCGGGCGGCGCCAGCATCGCCGATGCGCTGCGCGACACGCCGGGGATCTCGGTCAGCGGCTTTGCCACCGGGGCCAGCCGCCCGATCATTCGCGGCATGGATGCCACCCGCGTCCGCCTGCTCGAAGATGGCACCTCCAGCTCCGACGTCTCGGACATCGGGCCTGACCACGGCATTCCCATCGATCCGCTCTCGGCCCGCTCGATCGAGGTCGTGCGCGGGGCGGCCACGTTGCGCTATGGCAGCCAGGCCATCGGCGGCGTGGTCAACACGATCAACAACCGCGTGCCGATGAGCCTGCCCAAGGAGACGATCTCGGCAGAGGCCAGCTCGTCGTACACGACCGTCAACAAGGGCGCCGAAGTGGCGGGGCTCGTCGATGGCAAGGCCGGGCAGTTCGCGCTCCATGCCGATGCCTTCTGGCGCACGACCGACAACTACGACACGCCCGACGGCACCCAGCAGAATTCGTGGTTCCACGGCTGGGGCGGCTCGCTGGGCGGGTCCTATTTCCTGGGCGATGGCAAGAGCCACATGGGGCTGGCGGTCACGCACTACGATTCGCAATATGGCGTGCCGAGCGACACCACCTACATCGACATGCGCCAGACCAAGGTGATGAGCCGCAACAGCTTCGATCTGGGCACCGGCCTGCTCAAGGCGCTGACGCTCGACGGCTCCTATGGCGATTACAAGCACTCGGAAAAGAATCCCGACGGCTCGATCAACTCTACCTTCAAGAACAAGGAATGGAACGGGCGCGGCGAGCTGCTGTTCAACGCGCTCGGGCCGGTGCGCAACACGGCGCTGGGCGTCGAATATATCAACCGCAAGTTCCAGGGGCTGGGCGAGGCGACCGACTACCTGTCGCCGGCCACCAACGAATCGATTGCCGGCTACCTGTTCAGCGAGATCCAGCTCGCCTCGCGCTTCCATGTCGAGGCCAGTGGCCGTGTCGAACATGCCCACATCACCGGCACTCCGGCCGACGACCGCTTTACCTCGCGCGATTTCACGCCGCTGAGCGGGGCCATCGGCGCGCTCTACGAGCCGATCACCGGGGTCAAGCTGGGCCTCAACTTTTCGAGCACGGGCCGCGCGCCCGCGCTTACCGAACTGTTCGCGCGCGGCGCCCACGATGGCCCGCAGACGTTCGAGATGGGCGATGCGAACCTCAAGGTCGAGCGCGCCAATTCGCTTGAGGCGAGCCTGCGCGTACACGAGGGCGGTTTCCGCCTGACCGGTTCGATCTACTCGACGTGGTTCCGCAACTATATCTATGGCGACCTGACCGGGCGCACCTGCGACGATGCCGGGGTCTGCGCGGTGGGCGGCGATGGCGAATTGCGCGAGCTGTTCTATCGCCAGCAGGGCGCGCACTTCCGGGGCTTGGAAGGCCAGATCGAGCAGGTCCTGACCAAGACGGCCGAGGGTACGTTCTCGGCCAAGGTGCTGGGTGACTATACCCGCGCCACGCTCGACGATGGCAACAACGTGCCGCGCATCCCGCCCTATCGCGTGGGGGGCGGGTTCACCTGGGAAGGCCGCAAGATGGACGCGGGGATGACCCTCATCCACTATGGCCGACAGGACAAGGCCGGGCTCTTCGATACGCCCACGCCCGGCTACAATTCGCTGAGCATGAATCTGGCCTGGCGCCCGTTCACGCGCCGTCCGGGGGTCGAGTTCTCGGTGATCGGCCAGAACCTGACCGACGATACCCAGCGTCTGGCCACGGCCCTCAACAAGGATCTGGTGGTCATGCCCGGCCGGTCGGTCCGGTTCGTGATCAAGGTTGCCACACTCTAAAAATTCGATGGAATTGTGACAGTGCCGCGCGTCGGTGGCCCGTTCGGAAACGGGCTGCCGGCGCGTTTCTGTATCGGGCCTGTCGGGCGCGAAGGGCAATTTTTTCCAAATTATATATGGTCTTGTGCGTGAGTGACATGGCGCGCGCAGGGTCGAGAATACCCCTCCGGTTTTGTGACAGCGAATCACCCCTGATGTCACTGGGCTGCAATAATCGACCGATAGTGGCCCGCCTATCGGAAGACACCGGACATCAAACGATACGTGATGCCAAAAATCGGGTGGGGGCGAGACGGATCGCCTTCCCTCGTCTCGGAGGGTTAAGACGTGACATTCAAGAGGGCCATTCTCGCCATGCCGCTTCCGGCTGTGGCGCTGTTCCATGCCGGCATCGCGATGGCTGCTGATGCAGCACCTGCCGCTGCGGCAGACGCTGCCTCCGAAGCTGCTCCCGAAGCCGCCCAGGGCTCGCGTCTCGACGAAATCGTCGTGACCGCCACCAAGCGTGAAACCAACCTTCAGAAGACGCCGGTCGCCATTTCGGTGATCGACGACAAGATCATCGCTGATCGTCACATCCAGAGCCTGCTCGACCTGGCCGATGGTGGCGTCCCCTCGCTGCGCGTGGCCACCTTCGAAGCCCGCCAGTCGGCGCTGACCATCGGTATCCGCGGCATCGTGCCCTTCGACCAGAACCAGACCGCCCGCGACAGCGGCGTTGGTGTCTACATCGACGGCGTCTACCTCGCCCGTTCGCAGGGCCTGAACGCCGCCCTGTTCGACGTGCAGCGCATCGAAGTTCTCAAGGGGCCGCAGGGCACCCTGTTCGGCCGCAACACCGAAGGCGGCGCGCTTTCGATCGTGACGCGCGACCCGAGCGGCGTGTTCGGTGGCCGCGTGACCGCCGGCGTTGGCAACTACGGCAGCCACAACGTCGAAGGCCACATCGACCTTCCCGAATTCCACAACATCTCGATCAAGATCGACGGTGTGCACCAGCACCAGGATCCCACCGTGCTCAACCCGCTCGCGGGGCAGGCTGGCTGGAACCAGTACAACCGCACCGGTGGCCGCGTTTCGGCCAAGTGGGCGCCGATCCCGGCGTTCTCGGCCATCCTGACCTATGACAAGGCCAAGGACGAGAACACCCCGAACTACAGCCAGCTGATCAACTACAACCCCAAGAACCTGCCGGTTGCCACGCTGGCCCAGATCGCGGCCAACGGCAACAAGCTGCCCTCGGGCATGATCGCGCCGCTTTCGCCGCTGGTGGTGGTGAGCGGGGGTGACCGCATGCGCGTGGCCGACATCGGCGTGCCGCAGCAGCCCAGCGTCGACCGCACCGAAGGCACCTCGCTGCGCATGCACTACCAGCTTGCGCCGCACCTCGACTTGCGCTCGATCACCGCGTGGCGCACCGTCTCGACCGACCAGTGGGACAACTCGGGCGGCGCCCACCGCACCGTGTTCCTGCCCAACACCAACTTCAGCCGCTACAGCCTTTCCTACCTGAACCAGCGCCAGTTCAGCCAGGAACTCCAGCTGGTCGGCAGCTTCCCGCAGTTCGACTACGTTCTGGGTGGCTACTACTTCAACGAACGCGCCCAGGAACAGGCCTCGACGCCTTCGTCGAACCGCTGGAACGGGGACGGCACCGGCTACACGATCAACAGCGAAACGGTCGTCGGTCCGGTCACTTCGGGCAACCAGGGCTGGGCGATTGGCCAGCAGTTCCTCCAGCGCGCCAGCGTGGCCTATGCCAAGAGCTATGCCGCGTTCGGTCAGGTCACTTTCACGCCTGACTTCCTGGCCGACAAGTTCCACCTCACCGTCGGTGGCCGCTACACCAGTGATCGCCGCCACGGCACGCTCTACCTGGTTCAGGGCAAGGCCTCGAACTTCCTGTTCCGCGAGAACGTGAGCCGCTTCGACCCGCTGTTCGTGGCTGCCGTCGATGTGACCGACACCGTCAACGTCTACGCCAAGTACTCGACCGGCTACCGCGCCGGTGGCGCCAACGACCGCTCGCAGACGTTCAGCTCGTTCGGGCCCGAAGTGGTGCGTTCGTATGAAATCGGCAGCAAGATGGACCTCTTCGACCATCACGTCCGCCTGAACCTGGCCGGCTACATGATGGATCGCCGTGGCACCCAGACCGACTTCGACAACGTCGACATCAACCCGGCCAGCCCGACCTACAACCTCCACACCGAAGAAACCCGCAACGCGCCCGGCACGTCGCGCATCCGCGGTGTGGAAGCCGATATCACCGTGCGCCCGGTCGCCGGCCTGACGCTGGCGGGCTCGTATGCCTATACCTACACGCACATTCCGGCGACGGCGAACCCGTTCCTGAACAACGCGCTCTATCAGGTCTACACCGTCTATACGCCTGAGAACGCGGCTTCGGGCTCGATCGACTATGCCCTGCCGATCGGTCATGAAGGGGCCGAGGCGCGCCTGCACCTCGACGCCAACTATGCCTCGTCGCAGTACAGCTTCCAGAACGAACCGGTGAAGACCGACTCGAGCTTCGTGGTCAATGGCCGCATCTCGCTCGCTTCGGTGCCGATGAAGGGCGACACCAAGGCCACCTTCGGCTTCTGGGTGCGCAACCTGTTCGACACCACCTACATCTACCGTCGTTCGGCGGCGAACGCCTCGTCGCTGGGTGATTATGGCAACTTCAACCCGCCGCGTACGTTCGGTGGCGAAGTCCAGATCTCGTTCTGATCCTTACGCGGGTTTCCACCCTGCATCCTGGCGGGCCGTCTCTTTGGGAGGCGGCCCGTTTTTTTGCGTGGAGTGCGCACAGGCCGGGCGACCATGGCCAAACGGTAATGTTTTGATCACGCCCGAGGAAGCCGGTCTTGCGTAGACCGCTTTCGACGGTGGGCGACCCTGGATCCGTGACGTGACGGTCCCCTGTTTCGGTTCCGCCAAGTGCTGCCCACCGTCACCCCTGTTTCTTGTGTTAACTTCAAGTCTGTACCTGCCGCCCCCTACGCCCGAGGCGTCCGCCCCTCTTCCCTGATCGCATCTGATCTGCCAGAGGTCCGCGCACCGAGAGGCGCCCTGTCGACCATGCAGGGTCGGACAATGCAGGGCCGGACCATGCAGCCGGGATCTTTGGCCGTGTCACGCCCTATCTTTTTCGACCCCACCGGGCGCCGCCGTCGCTGGACGCGGCGCCTTGCTTTTGCTGTTCTGGCGGTTCTCGTCGCGATGTGCGTGGTCTTTGCGACCACGCTGGCGACCATCGTCCCGCGCGAACCGCTGGCGTTCGCGCAGGAGCGCCTCGCGCCGCTGCCGCTCAAGAGCCAGGTCAGCCGCCTGTCGCATCGCCTTGCCGCGCTGCTCGGGCGCCGGGCGGTCCTGCGTGGCGGTCAGCAGGCGGCCCCGATCACCATCGGTTTCTATCAGGCCGAAAGCGACGAGAGCGCGGGTGCGTTGCTGCGCCATGTCGGCCAGCTCGACTGGGTGGCCCCCACGCTGATGACCATCGACCATGGCGGGCACCTGACGGTGACCGACGATGCGCCCCTGCGCCGTATCGTGGCCGGGTCGATCCATCGCCCGCTTGTCGTGCCCGTGCTCCAGAACGTGAGCCCGAGCGGCTGGGATGGCGCGGGCACGGCCAGCGTGCTGGCCAATCCGGCGCGCCGCGCGGGGCTGGTCAAGGCCATCGACGCCGCGCTCGATACCTCGGGCGATGCCGGGGTGATGATCGACTTTGAAAACCTGCCCGATGCAGGCCTGCCCGCGCTGCGCCAGTTTGCCGCCGATCTTCATGCGCGCCTTGCCCCCAAGCACCGGCTGGTGGCGATCACCCTGCCGGTCGACAACCCGGCCTGGAGCCCGCGCGTCTTTGCCGCCGTGACCGACAAGGTCGTGCTGATGGCCTATGACGAACACTGGCAGGGCGGGGAGGCCGGACCGATCGCCTCGAACGGCTGGTTCGTCGACCATGTCACCGACGCGCTCAAGGGCGTGGCGCCGGGCAAGGTGGTGGTGGCGCTGGGCAACTATGCCTACGACTGGCACCAGGGCCATGCCGACGCGCTGACCGTCGAAGAAGCCTGGCTGGCTGCCCACGACAGCGGCACGGCGCCCGCGTGGGACAAGGCCAGCGGCAACACCGGCTTTGCCTATACCGACGATGCCGATGCCGACGCGGGCACCCCCGCGATCCGCCACGACGTGTGGATGATGGATGCGGCCACCAGCTGGAACCAGATGCAGATGCTGCGCCATCTGGGCGTGGGATCGGTCGCGCTGTGGCGGCTGGGCTCCGAAGACCCCGGCTTCTGGGACGTGCTCAAGGCCTGGCACGGCGGCGCACAGACCCCGCCCGACCTTTCGCGGATCACCCAGAGCAGCAATGTCGATGTCGAGGGCAATGGCGAGATCCTGCGCATCGATTCGACCCCCACCGCCGGCACGCGCAGCCTGGTCACCGACCGGCGCACCGGGCTGGGCCTGAGCATCGTCACCGACGAACACTATGCCAGCCTGCCCACGCCCTATGTCGTGCGGCGGACCGGCGACCGGCCCAAGCTTGTGGCGCTGACCTTCGACGACGGCCCCGATCCGACGTGGACGCCCCAGATTCTGGCCATCCTCGAAAAGTATCATGTTCCGGGCACGTTCTTCGTCATCGGCGAGAACGGGGTGGGCAATCGCGGCCTGTTGCGGCGCATGGTCGCCGATGGCGACGAGATCGGCAACCACAGCTACACCCATCCCAACATGGCCAACAGCACGCCGACCGGCATCAAGCTGGAGCTGAACGCCACCCAGCGCCTGATCGAGGCCTATACCGGCCGTTCGACCCGCCTGTTCCGCGCGCCCTATTTCGGTGACGCCGAGCCGACCACCGCCGACGAGCTCGACCCCGCGCTGGTCGCCCAGAAGCAGGGCTATACCATCGTCGGGCTCCATGCCGATCCGGGCGACTGGATGCGCCGCCCGGCCGATCAGGTCGTGCAGATCGCGGTCAGTGCCATCGAGAACAGCAATGCCGACCGCACGGCCAATGTCATCCTGCTTCACGATGGCGGGGGCGAGCGGTCGCAGACGGTGGCCGCGCTGCCCCGGATCATCGAGCAGTTGCAGGCCAAGGGCTATCGCTTCGTGCCGGTCTCGACGCTGGCAGGGATGCGCCGCGACGATGTCATGCCCGAAGTCAGCGGCTGGGATCTGGTCGCCGTGCGCGCCGACATCGGCATCTTCGCGGTCCTGGCCGCAGCCCTTTCGACGCTCAACTGGACGTTCTTCTTCGCCATCGCGCTGGGCACCTTGCGCGCGGTCGGCCTGACCGGGCTGGCGCTGTTCCCGCAGCGGCGCAAGGATCTGCCGTGGATCAACCGGGCGGCCGATCTGCCCCCCTATCTTCCGCGCGTGACGGTGATCATCCCGGCCTACAACGAGGAGCGCGTGATCGAGGCTTCGGTCCACCGCATCCTGGCCAGTGATTATCCCGAACTCGACGTGATTGTCGCCGACGACGGCTCGAAGGACCGCACGAGCGCCATCGTCGCGCAGGCCTTCGGACAGGAGCCGCGCGTGCGGCTGATGACCCTGACCAACGGGGGCAAGGCCAGCGCGCTCAACCGCGCCCTTGCCGCTGCCGACGGGGAAATCATCGTCGCCCTCGACGCCGATACCCAGTTCGAGCCGCAGACCATCGGCAAGCTCGTGCGCTGGTTCGAGAAGCCCGAAATCGGCGCGGTGGCGGGCAATGCCAAAGTCGGCAACCGGGTCAACCTCGTCACCCGCTGGCAGGCGGTCGAATATGTGACCGCGCAGAACATCGAACGCCGCGCGCTCACCCGCTTCGACGCGATCATGGTCGTGCCCGGCGCGGTGGGGGCATGGCGCCGCGAGGCGCTTAATGACGTGGGCGGCTACCCGGAAGACACGCTGGCCGAGGATCAGGACCTGACCATCGCGATCCAGCGCGAAGGCTGGAAGATCGCCTACGACGAGGACGCCGTGGCCTGGACCGAGGCCCCAGAAACCCTGCGCGCGCTGGGCAAGCAGCGTTTCCGCTGGGCCTTCGGCACGCTTCAGTGCCTGTGGAAGCACCGGGTGATCATGGCCCGCCAGCGCCCCTCGGGCCTTGCCTTCGTGGGCATGCCGCAGGCCTGGCTGTTCCAGATCGCCTTTGCCATCGCCTCGCCGCTGATCGATCTGGCGCTGGGCATCTCGATTGTGGGCACCATCGTGCGCGTGCTCCAGCACGGCTGGGCCCAGACCGAGACGGATGTCTTGCGCATGGGCGCCTACTGGCTGGGCTTCACCCTGATCGATCTGGCCTGCGGCCTCGTCGCCTTCCGCCTCGACGTGCGCGAAAAGCGGTTGCCCGCACTGCTCCTGCTCAGCCAGCGCTTCGTCTATCGCCAGCTCATGTACGGCGTGGTCATCCGCGCCGTGAGCGCGGCGCTGGCAGGCCTTGGCATCGGCTGGGGCAAGCTCGAACGCACCGGCCGCGTGAGCACGCCGGGCGCCGGAGCGGGGACGGGCGGGCGTCCGGGCGCCTGATCGGGCGCCCCCGACCATTCAGGGGGCCGCTCAGGGCCGGTCAGGCGGCCTGCTGCACAGGCGCACAAAAGCGCGAGTCCGTCGTGCCGAGGTCAAATTTCTCCACCTCGCTGCGCAGCATCGAGGCATTGCGGGCCATGCTGACACAGGCCGCAGTGGCTTCCTCGGCCATGGCGGTGTTGTGCTGGGTGGTCTGTTCCAGCCCCTGCATGGCGCGGTTGATCTGGTCGACGCTGGCGGCCTGGCGCTGCGAACTCTCGGAAATGGAGATCACCAGCGTCCCCAGCTCCTCCACCTGATCCGAGATATGGCCCAGCCGGTTCTCGACATTGGCGACCAGCCCCACCCCGGACTGCACTTGTGCCACCGAGGTCATGATCTGGGTTTCCACGTCCTTGGCGGCACGGGCGCTGCGCAGGGCCAGCGCGCGCACTTCGTCTGCCACCACGGCAAATCCGCGCCCGGCTTCGCCCGCACGGGCGGCCTCGACCCCGGCGTTCAGCGCCAGCAGGTTGGTCTGGAAGGCAATCCCGTCGATCAGCGCGATGATCTGGCGGATGTTTTCCGAGGACTGGGCGATGGTCTTCATCGCTTCGACCGCCTGTTCCATCACGATGCCCGATTCCTGAACTGCCGTGACGGTGCTTTCCACCAGCGATCCGGCATTGGCCGCGCTTTGGGCGGCCATGCGCACTTCTCGCGTCACATCGGCCAGATCGCGCGCGGTGCGTTCCAGTGCGGCAGCTTCCTGTTCGGTGCGCTGGGCCAGATCGACCGAGCCATCGCGGATGCCGGTAGCGGCCTCGGTAATGGCGGCGGTGTTGCTGTGCACCACGCCCAGCGCCGTGTTGAGCCCCTCGACCGCGCGGTTGTAATGGTCGAGCAGCACGGAATAGGCGGGCGGGATGTAATGCATCCGGGCTCCCAGATTGCCATTGGCCAGCGCATGCAGGTGCTGGCCCACGGTGTCGATGGCGGTGTGCAGGTCATGCTCTGCCGTCTTTTGCGCGATGGCGGCCTGGCGAAACACCTCCAGTGCCTGGGACATGCCGCCGATTTCGTCCTGCCGGTCCAGATTGGGGACCGGGCTTTGCGTGTCACCCCCGGCCAGCCCGGCCATGCGCCGGGTCAGGTCCTCGATCGGGGTGGCAACGCTGGCGGCGATGCGGCGCGATACCAGCAGCACGCCGCCGATAATCGCGATGGCCAGCACGGCCAGCAGCCCTGTCTGCCTGAGCAGGGCATCGCGGATGTCGTCCTTGTAAACGCCCGTGCCGATCAGCACGTTCCATGGCGCAAATCCGCGGACATAGCTGATCTTCGGCGCGCCCCTGGTGCCATCGGGCTTGTCCCAGTGGTATTCGACAAAGCCCGCCCCCCTGGCTTTGACCACTGCGATCATGTCGGCGAACATGCGGTTCCCGTTGCTGTCGGTCAGCGAACGGACATCGGTGCCTTCCAGTGCGGGCTTGAGCGGGTGCATGGCCATCCGGCCATCAAGATCGGTGACCCAGAAATAGTCGCTCGTGTTGAAGCGCAGCGTGCGGATGGCTTCCAGCGCCTGGTGCCGGGCGGCCTCGTGGCTCAGCGTGCCTTGCTGTTCCAGCTTCTGGTAATGGCCCAATATTCCATACGCGGTTTCCACCGTATGCTTGGTAGAATCGGCAATATCCTTTTCCATGATCATGCCCAGCGTCCAGATGCTGAAGCAGGAAATGAAAATCAGGCTGATCCCTGACAGGATCGTCAGGCCGTTCATTTTGCGCCGAATGCTCACTGACCATTCTCGATGCTATGGGTTCAGGAGCCCGATCCGAAATACGGCGGCGGGTTGGCGAGGGGGCATCACCATGGCAAGGCTGAGCCGGGCGATGCCGCAGTCATCGTGGCGAACCGCTGTTGCCGTGGTGGCCCAAAAGACCTGCCAGACCGCCTCTTCCGAAGGTTCGGACCAGGCTTCAGCGCGGGCATAGAACCGCAGCATAAAGCTTTGTGCCATTGCCTTATAAGCGCATTTACATAGGCCGCGCAGTTGGGCCGGTGATATTCCAAGTGGGGGAAGGCTGCCGGAAGAGCTGGGTGCAGCCAGCGCCGATTTCTACAGGGGAGGATGCGGCAGGTGGCGCCAGAGATGGAGCGGGTAGCGGGAATCGAACCCGCATAACTAGCTTGGAAGGCTAGGGCTTTACCACTAAGCTATACCCGCCCGCTGGCTCTGCGCTTGCCACGGGGCGGGCGGGCTCGTCAACCTCTCATGTTTGCGAAAAGATGTGGATGGCGCAGGCGTGCCATGGCGGCTCTTGTCGCCCAAAAATGATTGCTATACAACATAGCAAAACACGGAGGATGTCATGGCTGTTCAATGCGCTCTTTCGCGCCACGCGATTGCTCGCTTTCTGCGCCCACAATCGGTTGCAATCATTGGTGCTTCGGACAAGCCGGGGGCGCTGGGGGCGGCTTTGCTGGGCAATCTGGAGCGCAATGGCTTTGCCGGGGCAATCTATCCGGTAAACCCCCGGCGCGACGAGATCGGTGGCCGCAAGTGCTATGCCAGCGTCGAGGCGCTGCCCGAGGGGGTGGACGTGGCGGTCCTCGCGATTCCGCGGGCCGGGGTGCTCGATGCGGTGCGGGGGCTGGCCGCGCGCAAGGTGGGCGGCGTGGTGATCTTTTCGGCGGGATTTGCCGAAGGGGGCGAGGAAGGGCTTGCCGAACAGCGCGAGATCGCGCGGCTGGCCGCCGGGGCGGGGATGGTGGTCGAAGGACCCAACTGTCTGGGCATGGTCAATTATGTCGACCGCATTCCGCTCACGTTCGTCGAGGTCGATGCGGTGCCGCCTGCCGGACGGCGCGCGGTGGGGATCGTCTCGCAGTCGGGGGCCATGGCGGCGGTGCTGGGCACGACGCTGCTCGCGCGGGAATGCGGGGTGTCCTACTCGGTTTCGACCGGCAACGAGGCGGCCAGCGGGGTGGAGGATTTCGTCGACTGGCTGGTCGATGATCCCCACACCCATGCCATTGCCATGATCGTCGAGCAGTTCCGCAAGCCGCAGGCGTTTCTGGCGGCGGCCCGGCGGGCCCATGCGGCGGGCAAGCCGGTCGTTCTGCTCCATCCGGGCAAGTCGAGCGCGGCGCGGGAATCGGCGGCCACGCATACCGGGGCCATGGCCGGCGATTACAAGCTGATGCGCGCGATGGTCGCACGGGCCGGGGTGATCTTTGCCGAAACCCTCGAAGAACTGGCCGACATTGCCGAGATCGCCGCGCGCTGCCCGATCCTGCCCTCGGGGCAAACGGCGGTGCTGGGGGAATCGGGGGCGTTCAAGGCGCTCACGCTCGATCTGGCCGAGGAACTCCGGCTCCCCCTTGCGTCGCTGCACGATGCGGATTCGCCCGCCCTGCGCGCGGCCCTGCCGCCGTTCGTGCCGGTGTCCAACCCGCTCGACATTACCGCGCAAGGGTTGTCGGAGCCCGAGATTTATACCCGCACGCTCGAAGCCCTGCTCGACGATCCGCGCGTGGGCACGGTCATGGCCGGGATCATCCAGGCCGAGGCGGTGACCTGCGCGATCAAGTATCCCGCGATCCTCGCTGCCGTCGAGGGCAAGACCCTGACCAAGCCGCTGATCTTTGCCGGGCTCGACGAAGGGGCGCCGGTTCCCCCCGAACGCATCGCCGCCTTGCGCGCGGCGGGCATTCCCTGGTTCCCGACGACCGAGCGCGCCTTGCGGGCGATCACCCGGCTGACCCACTGGGCGGCGCGCGACCATGGCGTTGCCGAGGCGCCGCCGCTCGGGCTGCCCGGATTGGCGGACGAAATGGGGGTGATCCCCGAATACAGGGCCAAGGCGCTGCTGGGGCCTGCCGGTGTGGCGTTCCCGCGCGGGCAGTTCGCGGCGAGCGCGCAGGCGGCGGTCGCCGCCGCCGAGGCGGTCGGCTATCCGGTGGCGATGAAGGCGCAGGCCGCCGCGCTCGGTCACAAGAGCGACGCGGGCGGGGTGATCCTGAACCTTGCCGATGGCGCCGCCGTGCATGAGGCCTGGAGCCGCATCCACGCGAATGTGGCCGCCTATGACGGGACAATCGCGCTCGATGGCGTGCTGATCGAGGGCATGGGCAAGCGCGGCCTCGAAATGATCGTGGGCGCGCGCAACGATCCCGAATGGGGGCCGGTGATCCTGGCCGGATTTGGCGGGGTGACCGCCGAGATCCTCCAGGACGTGCGGCTTCTGACCGCCGACCTGACACAGGAGGCGGTCGAGGCCGAACTGATGCAGCTTGCGAGCGCGGCCCTGCTGGCCGGCTATCGCGGAGCGCCCGCGCTCGACGTGCCCGCGCTGGCGGCGCTGATCGTGAAAGTGGGGCAGGTCTTGCGGGCCGAGCCTTCTATCCGCGAGATCGACCTCAATCCGGTGATCCTCCATCCCAGAGGGGAGGGCGTAGTGGCGCTCGATGCCCTGATGCTGGTGGAAGGAAAAGAAAGGGAAAAATGAAGGGGCCATTGCCCCTTCGACCCCGGGACTCCTGCTCCCCATGCGCAAGGGGGCAGGCGTCTTGCCTCCATCCAGACGTTTGTCGGGAAGGGTGCCTTTGCCGCAAACGCAGCGCCAGCCAAAGCTAACGGGGTGCAGGGGCATTGGCCCCTGCATTTATACTTCTTATAAAAATACTATCACACTCAATGCCCGCCTTCGAGCAGCCGCTTGCGTGCGCGGCCCAGCCCCAGCCATGTCGCCGCGATCACGATCGGGGTGAGCACGCCGATGGCCAGCCGGGCGTCGAAGTGGACGAGGCTTTCCCCGCCTTCGAGGACGTGGCCGATCAGGGCCGTCGCGTAGTAGCTGATGCCGACGACCGAGAGCCCTTCGACGAGGTGTTGCAGGCGCAACTGGTGGGTGGCGCTGCGTTCGAGCGAGGCGAGCAGGGCCCCGTTCTGGTTTTCGATGCGGGTCTCGATCCGGGTGCGCAGCAGCGAGGTGAACTGGCTGGCGCGGGCGGCGACCTGCCGTTCGCGGGCTGAAAAGGCCGCGCAGGTGCGCACGGCGGGCAGGAAGCGCCGCTGGGTGAATTCCGACAGCGAGATGAAGCCGGGGATCGGGGTGGGGGCCAGTTCGTGGAGGCGTTCGTCGACCAGCAGGGCATAGGCGGCAGTTGCCCCCATGCGATAGTCGGTCGAGCTGGCGACGGCGGCGATTTCGAGGCTGAGCGCGGAAAGTTGCGTCATCAGGTCGTCGTCGCGCACATCGGCGCGGTTGAGGCTTTCGCCCAGCTCCCGCAGGCCCGATTCGGCTTCGTCGAGGCGGGGCCAGGCCGCGCGGGCGACCGGAAGGCCGATCAGCGCGAGGTTGCGGTAGTTGCCCAGTTCCTGCATGCGCTGGACCGCGCGGCTGAGCGGGCCGCCGTCGAGGCCGTTGGCCGCGATCAGCAATTGGCCATAGCCCTGGTCGCCGATGCGGAAATCGGACCAGATGCGCATGGGGCCGGCCACGTGGCACGAGACGAGTTCCTCGTGGTCGAAGGCCATGGCCGGAAGCATCTGGGCGGCGGCTTCATCGTCGGGGACGATGGCGATGCGGGTGGCGCGCAAGGTGGCGCCGGGCAGGCTTTCCATCCAGGCGACGGCCGCTTCGAGGGCTTCGCCAGCGTCGGCGGGGGCGAACAGGGTGTGGGTGCTCGCCTCGCTGTGGCGTTCCCACGTGAAGTCGATCCCGCCGGCAAGGTTGCCCGAGACATGGCGGCGATAGGCACGGCGGACCATGCCGCCTTCGGGCATGGCGCGCCATGCGGCCCATTCGGCGTCGCGATCGGTATTGTCGACCAGGCGCACGAGCTGGACCACCAGCATCGGTGCGTGAATCTGGGGCCAGCGACGCAAGTGCATCTCGCTGACGATCTGTCGGCGCCATTCGTGTTCGTGCATGTACTTTCCCTCTCGACGCCTGATTTTAGGGACGGAAGCGGCGCTCTGTCGAGGGGAGATGCTGGGCGTGGAGAGCCTTGGCGCGGGTGGGGCGGTCCATCAGTTCGCCCTGGCAATTGGGGCAGCGGTCGTCGAGGTCTTCGGCGCATTCGGCGCAGAAGGTGCATTCCATCGAACAGATGAAGGCGCCGGGGGCTTCGGCGGGAAGCTCGGTGCCGCAGTGTTCGCAATCGGGGCGCATTTCCAGCATTGCTTTTATCCTTCGCTCGTCTGGTCGAAATTCGCCTTGGGGCGAATTTCGGTTCGGCACCGGCCCGCTCCCCCACCCGGCCTCCCATAGGGTACTATCGTAGGGAGGCCGGGTGGGGGAGCGGGCCGGTGCCGAACGATCCGAAACGACAGTTTCGGATCTTGAGAATTACGCCGCGGCTTTGCGGACGGCGTCGCAGATGGCGTCGACCACTTGTTCGACTTCCTGCGCGTCGTCGCCTTCGGCCATGACGCGGATCACTGGTTCGGTGCCCGAAGGGCGGATGACGAGGCGGCCGTGTCCGGCCAGGCGTTCCTCGGCCTGGGCGATGGCGGCCTGGACGCTTTCGGCTTCGAGCGGCTTGCCCCCGGCAAAGCGCACGTTCTTGAGCAACTGGGGCACCGGATCGAACAGGTGGAGCGTCTGGCTGGCAGGCTTGCCGCTCGACACCAGCGCTGCCAGCACTTGCAGCGCGGCGATGGTGCCATCGCCGGTCGTGGCGTGGTCGGTCAGGATCATGTGGCCTGATTGCTCGCCGCCCACGTTGTAGCCGCCCTCGCGCATCTTTTCGAGGACGTGGCGGTCGCCCACGGCCGTCCGCACGAGGTCGAGGCCCTTGCTGCGCAGGAAGCGTTCGAGGCCCAGGTTCGACATGACCGTGGCCACCACCCCGCCGCCCGTGAGCGCGCCGCGCTTGGCCATCTGGCTCCCGATCAGCGCCATGATCTGGTCGCCATCGACCGTCTGGCCCTTTTCGTCGACGACGATCAGGCGGTCGGCGTCGCCATCGAGGGCAATGCCGACATCGGCGCGCACTTCGCGCACTTTGGCCTTGATGGCTTCCAGATGGGTCGAGCCGACACCCATGTTGATGTTGCGGCCATTGGGTTCGACGCCGATGGCGATCACTTCGGCGCCCAGTTCCCACAGCGCCGAAGGGGCGACCTGATAGGCCGCGCCATGGGCGCAATCGACCACGATGCGCAGGCCGTCGAGGCGCAGGTTGTGCGGGAGCGAGGCCTTGACCGCGTGGATATAGCGTCCGCGCGCGTCCTCGATGCGGCGGGCGCGGCCAACGTCGGTGGCCGGGGCGAGGGGAAGCTCTTCTTCGAGCATGGCCTCGATGGCCAGTTCGTCTTCATCGGAAAGCTTGAAGCCGTCGGGGCCGAACAGCTTGATGCCGTTGTCCTCGAACGGGTTGTGGCTGGCCGAGATCATCACGCCCACGTCGGCGCGCATCTCGCGCGTGAGCAGGGCGACGGCCGGGGTGGGCATCGGCCCGAGCAGGACGACATCCATCCCCACGCTGGTAAAGCCCGCGGTCATCGCGTTTTCGAGCATGTAGCCCGACAGGCGCGTGTCCTTGCCGATCACCACGCGATGGCGGTGTTCGCCACGCTGGAAATAAGTGCCGGCGGCCTGGCCTACCTTCATGGCGGTTGCCGCGGTCATCACCCCGGCATTGGTCCGGCCCCGGATACCGTCGGTGCCGAAGAATTTGCGTCCCATCGCGAAGATCTTGTCCCTTTTCGCAGCGCCCGTGCGGCGTGCATTGCGCTTGCTCCCTACACCATTATTCTCACCATGGCATGAACCATCCGATTACCGATCCGTCATCCCTTCCAGATTCTTCGCAAGGGCCGTCTTCTTCCCATTCCGGCGGGGCTGTTTCGAGTCAGGCTGATTCGAGTCAGGCCGACTCCGGGCTTCCCGCGATGACCAGGGTTCCCGCGCTGTGGATCTTTGTCGCGCTGGTGGCCGGGCTTGGTCTGGGCCTGGGGCTTGCGCTGGTTCGGCCTTCGGCGTTGCCCGCGGTGCTGGCCGTGGCCCAGCCGGTGGGCGACCTGTGGCTGCGTGCGCTGCGGGCGACGATCCTGCCCCTGGTGGTCGGCCTGCTGTTTTCGGGGATCGTGCAGATGATGGCCGCGGCGCGGGCCGGGGCCATGGCGCGGCGGGCGCTGGGGTGGTTCATGGCGGTGCTGGTGGGCGGTTCGGCGATGGCCGGGCTGGTTACGCCCGCATTGCTCGCGCTGTTTCCGATTCCGCAAGGAGCCGGGGCGGCCCTGTTGATGCATGTCGGGGCGGGGGCGGCTGGTCATGGCCCGATGCCCGGTTTGGCCGATTTCGTGGCCTCGATGGTGCCGGTCAATGTGCTGGCCTCGGCGGTGGACGATGCGATTTTGCCGGTGATCCTGTTCACGGCGGTCTTTGCGGTGGCGGCCACGCGGCTGGGCGCGGCGCAACGGCGTAGCCTGACGCTGTTTTTCGAAGCCGTGGCTGGGGCAATGCTGGTGGTGATCGGCTGGATTTTGTGGTGCGGGCCGGTGGGGGTCTTTGCGCTGAGCCTGGCGCTCGCCGCGCGCAGCGGGACGGCGGCGATCGGGGCGCTGGCGCACTATGTGATGATCGTGGCGCTGACGGGGAGCGTGGTCCTGCTGGCAGCCTATCCGCTGGCGGTGCTGGGCGGGCGGCTCAGGCCGGGGGCTTTTGCCCGCGCGATCCTGCCCGCACAGGCTCTGGCGCTTTCGACGCAATCCTCGCTCGCTTCGCTTCCCGCGATGCTGACAGCCTGCCGCACGCTGGGCCTGCGCGATGCGAGCAGCGAATTCGTGTTGCCGCTGGCCGTCGCGCTGTTCCGGGCGACGGGGCCGGCGATGAATTTTGCCGTGGCGATCTATGTCGCGCACTGGCTGGGCATACCGGTCGATGGCGGGCACATGCTGGCCGGGTTTGCAGTGGCCTCGGTGATGAGCTTTGGCGCGGTGAGCCTGCCCGGCACGATCAGCTTCGTCAGTTCGATCGGGCCGATTGCGCTGACGATGGGGGTTCCGGTCGAGCCGCTGGCGCTGCTCGTGGCGGTGGAAATGCTGCCCGATCTGATGCGTACGCTGGGCAACGTGACGATGGACGTAGCCGTGACCGCCGTGGTGGCCGCGCGCGAGGATTGATCAGTTATCCCTTTTTTCACGATCAGAAAAATTCACTGGCAATCGGGGCAAAAGGGGATAGGCCCACGGCAACCGATGGCCCTTTGGGACGTTGGTTGGCATTGCAGTTGGCATTGCCAACAGCCACATTCGAAATGGAGCGACCATGGCGATTTCCCTTCTTCCGCTGCCCTATGCCGATAGCGCGCTGGACCCCACCATCTCGGCGGTGACCTTGCAGACCCACCACGGCAAGCACCACAAGGCCTATGTCGACAAGACCAACGCGGCCATCGAAGGCACCGACCTGGCTGGCAAGAGCCTGGAAGAAATCGTCGCGGCTGCGCAGGCCAAGGGCGACAAGGGCCTGTTCAACAACTCGGCCCAGACCTGGAACCACGGTTTCTACTGGCACAGCCTGACCGCGCAAACGACCGAGCCCACCGGTGAACTGGCCGCCGCCATCGAAGCCTCGTTCGGCACGCTCGACGCGCTCAAGGCCGAACTGGCCGCGCAGGGCGCCGCGCACTTTGCTTCGGGCTGGGTGTGGCTGGTGGCCAAGGACGGCAAGCTCGTGGTCGAACAGACCCACGACGCGGCCACCTTCTCGGATCTGGGCGGCACCCCGCTGCTCGTGATCGACCTGTGGGAACACGCCTATTACGTCGATTACAAGAACCTGCGCCCCGACTACCTGAAGGGCGTGATCGAAAAGCACCTGAACTGGGCTTTCGCTGCCGAGAACTTCGGTCGCGGCTCGGTCTGGGCCTACCCGGCCTGATCCGGTTTTCCGGGCCCGGCTTGCGGGCCCGGATCATCCCCAAAAAGGCAGGCGACCTGGCAAGGGCGCCTGCCTTTTTTGTGGCCGGTGTGCGTTCAGGCGCTGATCGGTCAGGCCCGGATCGGCTGGATGACCACTTCGGGGGCCGTGTCGTTGTCGGCGGGCGGAGTGTCGGGGGGCGGGGGCGGGCTGGCGCCGGGGTCTTCGGGATCGAGCAGGTCGTCCTGCGCGATCTGGCCGGGCTGGAACAGCGGTTCGCCAAACAGGAAGCCCACGAGGTTGGGCCGCCCGAGGTGGTCGACCAGCGCGGTCAGCGTGAGCAGGATCGGCACCGAGAGCAGCGCGCCCAGCGTGCCCCAGATCCACGTGAAATAGCTGATCGAGATGAGGATCGAGACCGGGTTGAGCGTGAGCCGCGCGCCCAGGATCGAAGGGGTGACGAAATTGGCCTCGGTCGCGTGGAGCGCGAGGAAGGCCAGCGCGGGCAGCACGCCCACGGCCACCGTGCTCGACGTGCCGACCCCCACCAGCGCGATCAGCCCGGCCATCGTGAGCGGGCCGAGATAGGGCAGGAAGTTGAGCGCGAAGGCCAGCCCGCCCCACATGATCGGCGCGGCAAAGCCGAAGGCCCAGGCACCGCCTGCCACGATCAGCCCGACCCCCAGATTGATCTGGGCGACAGTGAGGATGTAGGAGGCCACGCGGTCCTGCACGGCGCGGATGACCCGCGCGATCCGCACCGAGGCGCCAAAGCTCTGGCGGTCGAACAGCAGGCGCCGCTTGGTGCGGATGCGCGATTCGATCATGAAGAACGTCAGCAGGAAGGTGAGCAGCACTTCGAGCAGGACGCTGGGCGTGGCAAAGGCGACCTGCTCGATCACCGAAGGCGTGGCCACCACCACCTCGCGCGTGGTCGGGGTGCCGGTGACGCGGGCGATCTGGCGGTTCAGCTCGTTCATCCAGGCCAGGTTGTTGCGCAGTTCGGCAAAGCGCAAGGCCACCCGGCGAACCATCGCGGGCACCTGGTCGACCATGACATAGGCCGGCTGGAGGATCAGCGTGAGCGCCACGACGACGACCGCCACCATCAGCAGCAGCGCGAGGAACGAGGCGAGCATGTTGGGCATGCCCAGCCGCACCATGCGATCAGCCGCCGGGGCGAGGATGATCGTGAGCACCACCGCCGTGACCGGGGGCAGGAACACCACCGAGCCGATCGAGAGCACGAAGGGCAGCGCGCACAAAAGCCCCAGCCCGAGGATCAGCACGATGGCCGATTGCAGGCGCGCCTGCTGGGTCTGCACGCAAGGGTCGTTGATTTCGGGCAGGGCCGGAGCGGGATCGGGGGCGTTTCTCGACACGGGCGGAGGCCTGCAAAGGCGGTGATTCGCCTTGTTCCGTCTTGCGCGTGCCAGGGGGCGCAATCAAGAGGCGGGCAGGGGCACAGCGGCGGTATGCCTGTGTTTTGCGGCGGGACTGATGCCGCATTGCACAGGCGCGCCCAGGCGGTTGGCGGCGGAGGTTTTCAGCGGTCCAGCTGCACGGTGGCGTCGAGTTCGTCCATGATGGCATCATGGGCCACCGAATCGTCGGTGCTGCGCCGGGGAATCTGGCCGGCATCGATCATCTGGGACAGCGTGGCACGGGCGCGGCCCACGCGGCTCTTGATCGTGCCCACCGCACACTGGCAGATCTGCGCGGCTTCCTCGTAGGAAAAGCCGCCTGCGCCCACCAGCAGCAGCGCCTCGCGCCGTTCGGGGGGGAGGGTGAGCAGCGCTCGGTGCATGTCCGAGAGGTGCAGCGGACCTTCCTGTCCGGCCGGGGCGACCAGCACGCGTTCGGCCACGGTCTCGTCGTAGTCGGCGCGGAAGCGGTTGCGGCGCATGTCGGTGAGGTAGGCGTTGCGCAGGATCACGAATGTCCATGCGCGCATCGAGGTGCCCGGTTCGAACCGTTCCTGCGCGGCCCAGGCCTTGAGCAGGGTTTCCTGCACGAGGTCGTCGGCCAGGTCGGGGCGACCGCACAGACCGCGGGCAAAGGCGCGCAAGTGCGGGATCACGCCGGTCAGCTCGCGCTTGAAGGCGATGGCATCGTGCGCGCTGCGGGGCGCGCGGGCCGGGGCGGCGGATGGGGTGGTGCCGGAGGAGGACGCGCCCTGCGGCGCGCTGTCGGTGGGTGTTGGGGCTGCTGCATTACCCATGCGCATCGTCATCCAGCTGGTCGAGCAGCTTGGCGAAGCTGTCGGGCAGGGGTTCTTCCACGACAGAATCGTAGAGGCGGCGCAGGCCGTCGGCCCACTCGGGCGACTTGCCCCGCTCGCCGTTGCGGCGCCGGGGGGCAGGGGTCTTCATAGGTGCATCTTTCGACATTCGCTTTCGGCTACGCCTCCCCCCTTGGGTCGTCGCGAGAATGATGGCCCTTCGGCAGGATGTGCCGGAGGCGCTGGTTGGCATGCACGACGAGGCAGCCTCCGGGGCGGTGCCAGGGCACCTGAGCCAGCCAACGGACTGCTTGCGCCCGCCTGTCGTGCGGTGATCGCGGGTGAAACGGTGCCAGTCTCCTTCGGTTCCCGCCAAATCACAATGGGAACGTTGGGGCAGGTGGGGCGGGCAGGCGGTGGTTCGGGCGCTTTTTTTGGGGCTAACCTGCGGGAATCTCGAAAAATCGGGAAATTTCCAAGATTTCCGGGCACCTGACCTTGCATGGAGCGTTTGGGCAGGCATGATTGCTCCTTCGGGGCGGCAAGGGCTCTGGCCTCCTTTCTGCGGGGAATGCTCCGGTACTGTTTCGAGAGGGCTCCGGCCCGGCGCGCAAGACTGACGAGAAAGGCATGCAAGGTCCGGTGGGGAAGTCGTTTTCAGAGAAGAATCTGGCCCCACGGTGGTACGAACGGTTTCCGCGTGCGCTGCCGATCGGCATTTTCGTGCTGACCATGGCGGTCACGCTGGTCAGCGTCTTTGCGATCGAACGGGCCGAGCACCAGCGCCAGATTGCCCAGATCGACAAGGCCGCGCAGGAAATCACCGCCGGGCTCGAACGCCGGGCCAACAGCAACGCGGCCTTTCTGCGGTCGGCGGCTGCGCTCTTTGCGACACGCTCTTCGGTCGAGCCGGCGCTGTTCGCCTCGTTCGTCGACCAGCTCCGCATCGAGGACAGCGGCGCGGGCGTGAAGGGCATGGGCTGGGCCATGCGCGTGGCGCCCGGCGATATCCCGATGGTCGAGCGGGTCATGCGCGAGGGTGGCGCCCGGCAGTTCACGATCTATTCCATCGCCAGCGTTCCCGGACATGCCGGGGCGGCGCCTTCTGGCGGCGCGACGCGCGGCGGCAGGGGCTATGCGGTGCCGATCATGTATCTGGCGCCCGAAGATGCCCGCAACCGGCGCTTCATCGGTTTCGACATGGCGAGCGATCCGGTGCGGCGGATGGCGATGGACCGGGCCGAACTGCTGGCCCGGCCGGTGGCCTCGGGCCTGCTGCATCTGGTCGGTGACGGACACAGGGGCGGGCCGACCGGGTTCATCATGGTCATGCCGGTGTTCGGTTCCGCGCATGAAGGGGGCAAGCGGGTCCTGCGCGGCTTCGTCTTCATGCCGTTCGAGGCGGCTGGTTTCCTGCGGGCCTCGTTGCCAGCCGATGATTCCGGCGAGCCTCTGGCCGTGCGCCTCTACGACGGCCAGGAAGCGCCCGGACGGCTTCTGGCCAGCGCCCATCCTGAAATCCATTCGGGCCGGGTTGTCCGGCGCGGGGTGGAACTGGCCGGGCGGCACTGGGGGCTGGTGGTCGAGGCGGCGCCGAGCCTGGTGCTGAGCATGCTCTCGATGATGACCTTGCTGTTCGGCCTGCTGGTGGCGACGCTGCTGATGGCGCTGGCCCGGCTGGTTGGCCATCAGGTGGCCGAGGACCGGCTGGCGCTGGCCTGGTTCGAGCAGCAATCCTCGATCCGCGATTCGCTCACGCGCGAGTTGAACCACCGGGTCAAGAACACGCTGGCCAATGTGCTCTCGATCATTGCGCTCACCCGCCGCCGGGCGACCGACCTCGACAGCTTCGTGGAAAGCCTCGAAGGGCGCATCCGCGCGCTTTCGGCCACGCACGACCTGCTTACCCAGTCGGAATGGGGGACCACCCCGGTCGGTCTGGTGATCCGCACCGAACTGGCGCCTTATGCGCAAGGGACCGAGCGCCATGTCGACATCGACGGCCCCGATGTGCAACTGGCCCCCAACGACGCGCTGTCGCTGGGGCTGGCCATTCACGAACTGGCGACCAATGCGGCCAAGTATGGCGCGCTCAGCGTGCCGGGCGGGCGGGTTTCGGTGCGGTGGGAACTGGCCGGAAACGCGACCGCGCGCATTTGCTGGGAAGAGCGCGGGGGGCCGGCAATCGACCCCGAGGTTCGCCGCAAGCGGGGCTTTGGCACCGATCTGATCGAGAAGATCGTGGCGCATGAATTGCGCAACCCGGTCGACTTGCGCTTTGAGCCCGAAGGCGTGCGCTGCACGCTCGTGATCCCGGTGCGCCAGCGGGGCAACTTTGCCATTCGCGCGGGGCGCAAGGGCTGAAGGGACCGGAATCCACCCGGAATGCAAAAAGGGCCGCCCCGGTTGATGGGGGCGGCCCTTGTGCATTGAGGGGGCATCGGGCCGCGTGGGACGGCACAAAGACGGGATTGAGTGACGGGATTGGGAAAGGTCAGGCGAGCGGGCTGCTCGATCCGAAGAACAGGGCCTGGCTGATCGCCGCGCGCACGGTGGCTTCCTGAAAGGGCTTGGTGATCAGGTAGGTCGGCTCCGGGCGGTCGCCGGTGAGCAGGCGCTCGGGATAGGCGGTGATGAAGATCACCGGCACGTCGACCAGCTTGAGGATGTCGTCCACCGCGTCGAGGCCCGAGGAACCATCGGCGAGCTGGATGTCGGCCAGCACGAGGCCGGGTGTCTCGCTCATCGCGATCTCGCGCGCCTGGGTCCGCGTGGCGGCCATGCCGCACACGTCGTGGCCGAGCGAGCGCACGAGGTCTTCGAGCTGCATCGAGATCAGCGGTTCGTCCTCGATGATGAGGACGGTGGTGGCCGATTCGCGGTCGATCTCCTCGACTGCCTCCTGTACAAGCGCCTCGACATCGGCGGGCGTGGTGTCGAGAATCTCGGCGGCCTGGGCGACCGAGAAATCTTCGAGCGTCACCAGCAGCAGCGCCTGACGGTTGGCGGGTGTGACCTGTGCGAGGCGTTCCTGCGCGGCGGTCTCGTGAAGGCCGAGGCCTTCTGCCCCGGACTGATCGCCCCCGGAATGAACAACCGTATCGACGAAGGCGCTCGACCAGACCTTGTTGAACGCCCGGTAGAGCGCGACGCGGCCCTCGCCGATCTGGCTGCGCAGGCTGGCATCGGCCAGTGCGGCTTCGAGCGTGGCCCGCACGAAAGCATCGCCGGTCTGCTGGCTGCCGGTCAGGGCACGCGCATAGCGGCGAAGATAGGGCAGATTGGAAGCTACTTTGGCGCCCAGTGACATTTAAACCCCTTCCTGGCTACGCGATGCCTGTCCAAATTCTCTAGGCGTGATTTGGTTCCCGTGCCAGCGCAAGGAAGGCGGGGCGGGCCATCCGCCGCGCGGGGATCGGCTCGGGAATGGTCCATTCGGACGAGCCCGTTCGTTCTCTTGCGGTTCTTGCCAGAGGGCCGACAGTTTTTTTCCAAAGGCAGGGAACTGCCGGACGGGCACGCCGTTTAGCCCTTGTCACCGCCGAGACCCCCCTCCCGTCCAAGCGGCTGGTGATACGATCCCGAAGGCCTCCGCCTCCCCGGCGGGGGCCTTTTTCGTGGGCGACAGCGCTTCGGGGGCGGTTTTCAGAGGTGCAGGGCGTTGCGCAGGCGGCTGAGCAGCCCCGGATGCCGGGCATGATGGCGCACGAGATCGGCCAGCGCATCGGGCGGGAAGGGCTTGGCCAGAACATGGCCGAGGCGGGCGATGCGCGGGGGGATGCTTTCGGGCGTGCCGGTCGAGAACACGATCAGCGGCGGCGTGGGGCTCATGGCCACGGCCAGTTCGGCCAGGGCCCAGCCATCGTCGCGGTCGGCCAGATGGACATCGAGGACGAGGATCGCGGGGCGCAGGGCCTGCATGGCGGCCCGCGCTGTGGCGGTCGAATGGCAGGTGGTCACGGTGTCGGCACCCGCCTCGTGCAGGGCCTCGGCCATGGCGAGCGCGAGGATCGGTTCGTCCTCGACGATCAGCGCCTGCCCTAATCCGCGTGACCCTGAGCCTCCCTGACCCGCTCCTGCATGCCCCTGCGGATCATGCCGGTGAGGCACGGATGAGGGGGTGGAAGCGGGAGGGGAAGCGTCGGTCGGGGCGCTCTTGTCCATGGTCTCGCGTTCCTTCGCCGGCCGTGTTGGCCAAGCCCTTGCAGCATCAGGTCTTTGCGAGGATAGCCTGGAGGCCTGCCAAATCAACGGGGCTGTACGGAAAATGTTCCGTGCCCGCGCCCTGCACCCGGCTGCTGCGGGTAGGGGAGCGGGCCGGTGCCGAACCGAAATTCGCCTCTTCGGCGAATTTCGAATCAGACTCTCAGAGCGTGCGTTCGTAGATCGTGTAGCGCTTGTTGACCTTGCTCTCGATCGCATCGGCAATGGCGATCATGCCCTGGTTGTCGTCGAGGATCCAGCCGATCTCCCCGCGCGAGGCGCCATAGTTGGCCACCGAGTTGCGGCGGATATATTCGATCATCATGAAGGCCAGCTGGCTGGCGAGGCGCGAGGACTGGAGCTTCTTGCGCACCCCCATCAGCGGCACGCGCATGGTGCGGCAGTGCGGGCGGTTGAGCCAGCGCAGCAGCTTGAACCAGTTGAACGGGAGCAGCTTGCCGCCCATCGGCTGGAGCACTTCGTTGAGGTCGGGCAGCGTCATCATGAAAGCCACCGGCTCGCCCTCGTACTCGGCGATCTGGATCAGGTCCTCGCGCACGATCGGCTTGAACTTCTTGCCCGCGTAGGCGATCTCGGTCTGGGTGAAGGGCACGAAGCCCCAGTTGTCGGACCAGGCATCGTTGAGGATGTCGAGGATGATCGCCGCCTCGGCGTCGAACTTGCTCTTGTCGACATTGCGCACGCGGATCTTGGCGTTCTTCTCGCCCGATTGCACGATGCGCTGGATCAGCGGCGGGAACTGCTTCGAGATGTCCAGCTCATACGTCAGCAACTGCTTGGCCGGGGTATAGGGCAGGGCCTCGATATAGTGCTGATAGCGCTCGGCCTGATGCCCCATCATCACCGTGGGCGGATGGTCGAAGCCAAGGGTCAGCTGGCCCGGCTCCTCCCAGACCGACATCGAGAGCGGCGCGAGCACGCGGGTCATGCCCTTTTCGCGCAGCCAGGCCTCGGCCCGCGCGATCAGCGCATGGGCGACGGCTTCGTCCTCGGCTTCGAGCAGGCCCCAGTTGCCCGTGCCCGGCCCCATGCCCTGTACAGGGTCCATGGCAATGGCGAGGCGGTCGATATGGGCCGAGATGCGCCCCACCACGGCCCCGGCGCGGCGGGCCAGGAACAGCTGGACATCGGCATGTTCGAAAAACGGGTTCTTGCCCGGCGTGATCAGTTCGGCCGCTTCCATGCGCAGCGGCGGCACCCAGTTGGAATCGCCGGCGTTGAGGCGGTAGGCCAGGTCGACGAAGGCAGCACGTTCGGCCTTGCCTGCAACGGGGGTGATCACTACTTCGCCTGCCACGATATCGCCTTTGTTTGGAGTTACACGCGCTCTGTCCCGGCTGCCTGCGGTGCAGGCCGGGGACTTGTCAAGCCGGACGAACCCAGGCGGACCGGCTATCGCATGTGGGCGGCCCCGTTGCCGTCTGCTATGTCATGGGTATCTTGGGATTCATTTTGCAATGCTTGCCACCGACCATCTCGACCACACCGACGTGCACGACGCGCATGAAGCTGCCGGACGGCCCCGTCCGCCCGGCCTTGCCGGCACGCCCGAAGACAAGGCGATGCTGCGCGCTGCCGCCGACCTCACCCGCGACATCACGCGCGCGCGGCCCGAAATCTACTGGCCCGACATGCTCGTCTCGGCGGTGCTGGGCTATGGCGCGCTGGCGCTGGCGATCCGCACGGCGATTTCAGGGGGCAGCGGTCTGGTCGTGTTGGCGCTCGGCGTCTTTGCCGCGCTCGCGCTCTATCGCGCGCTGCTGTTCATCCACGAGTTGACGCATATCCACCGCGATGCGCTGCCCGGTTTCCGCTTCGTGTGGAATCTGCTGGTCGGCATTCCGGTGCTGATGCCCTCGTTCATGTATGAAGGCGTCCACTCGCTTCACCATTCGCGCATCCGCTATGGCACGGTCGAAGACCCCGAATACCTGCCGCTCGCGCTGATGAAGCCGTGGTCGCTGCCGGTCTTCACGCTCACCGCGCTGCTCCTGCCGGTCGGTCTGCTGCTGCGCTCGGCGGTGCTGGTGCCGCTGGGCGTGATCGTGCCGCCGCTGCGCACGCTGGTGTGGGAACGCGCTTCCTCGCTCTCGATCAACCCGTCCTTCCGCCGCCGCAAGCCCGAGGGGGCCTTTGCCCGCATGGTGTTCTGGCAGGAACTGGGCGCGACGCTCTGGGCCTGGACGGTGCTGGGCTGGTCGGCCACGCATGGCTGGCTGCCGCTCGAAATCGCCATCGGCGTGATCGCGCTGGCTGCGCTGCTCAACCAGGTGCGCACGCTCGTGGCCCACTTGTGGGAGAACGAGGGCGACCAGATGACGGTGACCGGCCAGTACCTCGATTCGGTCAATGTTCCGCCGCCGGGCGTGTGGGGCGGGATCTGGGCTCCGGTGGGCCTGCGCTATCACGCGCTGCACCATCTCCTGCCCAGCATGCCCTATCATTCGCTGGGCGAATGCCACCGCCGGCTGCGCGCGCATCTGGGCATGGGCTCGACCTATGAAAAGGCCAATTATCCGGGCCTGTTCCCGCTGCTGGCCCGTCTGGTCCGCTCGACGATGGGAGCGCGGGCTTAAAGTTTAAGGGAGACTGAAGGGGGCATGGCCCCCTTCACCCCGTTGTCTGTTGCACGCTCAGCGCTGGCGGCGGTGTTCGCCCTTGACCCAGCGCACGGTGCCCGAGCTGGCGCGCATCACCACGCTGTCGGTGGTCATGATCCCGTTCTTGCGGAACTTCACCCCGTCGAGCAGCGAGCCATCGGTCACCCCGGTCGCCGCGAAGATGCAGTCGCCCTTGGCCAGATCGGCCAGGTCGTAGATCTTGTTGAGATCGGTGATGCCCCACTTGCGGGCGCGGGCTTTCTCGTCCTCGTTGCGGAACAGCAGGCGGCCCTTGAACTGGCCTCCCACGCAGCGCAGCGCGGCTGCCGCCAGCACGCCTTCGGGGGCGCCGCCTGTGCCCATGTACATGTCGATCCCGGTGTCTTCGTTGGTCACCGCGATGACCCCGGCAACGTCGCCATCGGGGATCAGGCGCACGCCGCAACCCAGCGCGCGCAACTGGGCGATGATGCCTTCGTGGCGGGCGCGGTCGAGCACGCAGACCACGATGTCGGAGGGTTCGACGCCCTTGGCCTGCGCCACGGCCTGCACATTCTCGGCCACCGTGCGGTCGAGATCGATCACGCCTTCGGGATAGCCGGGGCCGACCGCGAGCTTTTCCATGTAGACGTCGGGCGCGTTGAGCAGCCCGCCTTCTTCGGCCACGGCCAGAACGGCAAGGGCATCGGGCCCGGCCTTGGCGGTGATCGTCGTGCCTTCGAGCGGATCGAGCGCGATGTCGATCCTGGGGCCGGTGCCCGGCGCCGAGCCGACTTTCTCGCCGATATAGAGCATCGGGGCCTCGTCACGCTCGCCCTCGCCGATGACGACGGTGCCATCCATGTAAAGTTCGTTGAAGGCCGCGCGCATGGCCTCTACAGCAGCAGCATCGGCAGCCTTTTCGTCGCCGCGCCCGATCAGGCGCGCGGCACCGATGGCTGCCGCTTCGGTGACTCGCACCATCTCAAGCACGAGAACCCGGTCGAGAACCTGGGAAGCATTCGGCTTTTCAGCGGATCGGGCGGCAGGACGGGCGGCTGGGGAGGTGGTCACGATGTCTCCTTCGGCGGGAGGTTTGCGCAGGCAATTGCGCAGGCCCTAGACGGGAGTAAGCCTTGTTGTCGAGTGTGCCCTTACGGCTCGTTGCCGCCATCGCAGCGTTGTTACTCGGGTCTCCGGTCATGGCCCGGCAGGCTGACGCAGGCCCTCCTGCCGATGCGGCGCCGGCCAAGGTGGCTGGTCCCGGCCTGCCCACGCTTGATGGATCGGATGGTTCCAATGTGGCCCAGCGCCTGATCACCGGGATTCAGGCGGCGCGCTGCCGCCCGGGACGGCGCGCCGACGGGTCGATCATCGTGTGCGGGGGCAAGGAGGCGAGCGAGGCCGAGCGCCTGCCCCTCCACGACCAGCAGGGCGCGGCGGTCTCGACCGACGACGGGCAGATCCATGCGCCCGATGTTTCGGGCCTGCGCCCCTGCAACGGCAAGTGCCACGGTTTTGGCGGCGCCCCGGCGCCGATGTACTATTTCGATATCGCCGCGATGCCCCCGCCGCCCGCCGGTTCGGACGCGGACCGCATCGCCAAGGGCGAGATCCGCGCCCCCTGAGGCGGCCCGCGCAGCGGCGAAAGAGACGCAAGAGACAGAAGAAAGGCCCCGCATGGTCGTCCATGCGGGGCCTTTCCGTTTGCGCATGCGCGCGCAGCCTTATTCGTCGAGGATCGGCAGGACCACCGGCGGCTGGACCAGGCAGGGCGACCCGTCGAGCAGGGCCAGCGCCTGGGTGATCGCGCTTTCCGGGCCATCGTGGGTGACCATGTGGACGAGGACATTGTCCGCGTCGCCCGCTGCGGCGCCGGGCGTGCCCTTCTGGATCAGGCTCTCGATCGAGACGCCCGCATCGCGCATGGCGGCGGTGATCTCGGCGAGCGCGCCGGGGCGGTCGGCGACGGTGAAGCGCAAGTAGGCGCTGCCGATGCGGTGGCCGGTTGCTGCCGGGGGGGCTTCGGCCAGTTCGGCCACGGGGATCGAGAAAGGCGCGCCGATGTCGCCGCGCGCGATGTCGATGAGGTCGGCGACGACCGCGCTGGCGGTCGGCCCATCCCCGGCGCCGGGGCCCTGGAACAGCAGGCGGCCCACGAAATTGCCTTCGGCGACGACGGCATTGGTCGCGCCATCGACATGGGCGAGCGGATGGTCGCGGTGGACGAGGTGGGGCTGCACGCGCTGGAACAGGCGGCGGTTGCCATCGGCATCCACTTCGGTATCGGCCATGCCGATCAGGCGGATATAATAGCCCAGCACGTCGGCCTGGGCGATGTCGGCGGCGACGATCCGGCGGATGCCGGTGGCTGCGACGCCCTTGAAGTCGATCTTGGTGCCGAAAGCCACGCTCGACAGGATCGCCAGCTTGTGGGCGGCGTCGATGCCGTCGATGTCGAAGGTCGGGTCGGCTTCGGCATAGCCCTTGGCCTGCGCTTCGGCGAGCACGTCGCCAAAGTCGCGGCCGGTGTCTTCCATGGTGGAGAGGATGTAGTTGCAGGTGCCGTTGAGGATTCCGTAGACGCGGTTGATCTCGTTGGCCGCGACGCCTTCCTTGAGGCCCTTGATCACCGGTATGCCACCGGCCACCGCTGCCTCGAACTTGAGCGCGGCATCGGCCTTCTCGGCAAGGTCTGCCAGCTCCAGGCCATGGTTGGCGATCATCGCCTTGTTGGCGGTTACCAGATCCTTGCCCGCCGCGAGCGTGTTGCGCGCCAGCGTGAGCGCCGGGCCATCCGAGCCGCCGACCAGTTCGACCACCACGTCGACATCCTCGCGCGCGGCCATCGCGGTCATGTCGTCTTCCCACGCATAGCGCGAGAGATCGACGCCGCGATCCTTGCTGCGATCACGCGCGGCCACCGCGACGATCTCGATCCGTCGCCCGGCGCGGCGGGTAATGAGATCGGCATTGGTTTCGATCAGCCGGATCACGCCGCCACCAACGGTGCCAAGCCCGGCCAGGGCGATGCGCAGGGGTTCGCTCATGGATGTCCCATTCTCTTCAAACAGGCCCGCGCCCTAGGGCAGGCGCGGGCCAAACGCCAGCGTCAAGACGCAGGGGCTGGTGTGGTGGTGGAGGCCGGAACGGCGCCCGAGGCGGCGGGAAGGCGCGTGCGGGTGCAGGGCCCCAGTTCGCGGATGACCTGGGCATAGTCCTCGGCAGCGATCCGGCGGTCTTCGGCCGTGCCGCTGATCACGCTGCGCGCAGGCAGCGTGGCGGGCAGGGCACAGGCGAGGCGATACCAGCCGATCGTCTCGGGACGGGGCGGGCGCGCGGACTGGTCGACGATCTCGGAATAGCTGACCCCCCAGGTCGCCGGCTGGCCGGGGCGGCGCACGATCGAGAGCGAGGCCGGCTGGCCCTCGGGGGTGGAGAGGAACACTTGCGTCTCGCCCTCTCCGGCCAGATTGCCCGGCACATGCATCGCCTCGCGCACGCCGGTGACGGGCGGGGGCACGTTGGGGTTTACCAGTTCGGTCAGGATCGGGCGCAGCCGGTTCTCCAGTTCGGGGCTCCAGGGCAGCATCGCATCGGGCGTCACCAGCTTGAGTTCGCCGGGCCGCCCGGCCACGGGAGCCGCCATCAGGATGACCGGCAGCTTGCGCAGACGGGGCACCTTGCCGCGCGCGTCGAGCGGGACATCGGCCAGGAAGCGCAGCACCGAACCGGTATCGGGTCCGATAAGCAGGGCTGTGGTCTGCGCCTCGAAGTACAGACGCACCTTGCCGGGGGCGACATCGGTGGCCAGGCCCGGTTTGATGGTCGACTGGGCTGTGATCTGAGCCTTGACGACGAGCTTGGCCGGCAGGGCCAAATCGACAAGGTCAGCATAAGTCATGCTTATGCTAGGGGCCTCACGAATCGCCGACGCGACAGGCTGTGCGTGAACGGACGTTGAAAGACTGCCCAGCAGCAGCGCGGGAGCGAAAAATTTTCGCATGGGATGGGCGGATTGGGACATATTCCTCCTTCCGGGCGGCGCTGCGCCGCAAAATAACTAAGATTTCCTTGCGAATGCGGGATGCGTGGCTGAATCATGGCTTAACCGATAAAGCATTTGCGCCCCTACTGGTTCGGCGTTAAAGCTCCGGGTCGTTCGGGCAAACAAAAAACAAGCCTGAACCATTGCCGCCGCCGGGCCCTCTGCGCTCGATGTCGGCGGTCCGGGTTGTTCGGCAGGGTGGAATTAAATCGCTGGATTGTCTCGTCGGCCGGAACGGTGATTCCGGGCGTCGGTCCTTTCTGGGCGCGAGGGGCGTTGCCGCGAGGCGGTGCATCGGGTCTGGTCAGGACGTTCAGGAGTATTGGAGCTGAATGGCATACGCTGACCAACAGATGAGCGGTAACAAGATCACCGCGCTCATCATCGTTGCTCTTCTTCATGTCGCCGTGGGGTATGCGCTGGTCACCGGCCTTGCTTACTCGGCGTTCAAGAAGATCAAGGACGTGACCACCGCGGTCAAGATCGAGGAGGAAAAGCCGAAGGAGCCGCCGCCGCCGCCCCCGAAGCAGCCTGATCATCCGCCGCCGCCGCAGCAGATCGTCGCGCCGCCGCCGCCGATCAGTCTGAACGTGCCCGCACCGGCCATTCAGACCGTGCAGACGCCGCAGCCGCCTGCGCCGCCCGCACCGGTGGCCCTGCCGCCTGCGCCGCCCGCGCCGCCGGCCGCGCCGCCTGCGCCGCCTGCTGCGCCGCCGGTTCCCGGCACGCCGCGCGGTAATCCGGGCACCTGGGTGACGACGAACGACTATCCGTCGCGCGCCCTGCGTGAGGAACGCACCGGCACGACCTCGTTCCGCCTCGACTACGACGCGTCGGGCAAGCCTTCGAACTGCGCGATCACGCGTTCGTCGGGCAGCCCCGATCTCGATCAGGCGACTTGCGAGAACCTGATGCGTCGCGCCCGCTTCAAGCCGGGCAGCCGCGATGGCCAGCCGGTTGGTGGTACCTTCAGCAGCTCGGTGCGCTGGGAGATCCCGAAGGACTGATGTCCTTCGCCCATCCCGGGACGCTCCTTCGTCCTGCTGCACCTCTTTTGCACTTGCTATCGAATTCTTGAGAGGAAGACCCGAATGTTTATCCAGACGCTTGCCGCTGCTGCGGCTGATGCCGCCCCGCAGAACAAGTTCGGCTTCGTCGAAGCCCTGCAGGCCGGCGGGTTCATTTCGTACGCCACGGTGACCATCATGGGCATCATGTCGTTCGGTTCGTTCTTCATCCTGTTCACCAAGTTCCTCGAACAGTCGAAGATCATGGGTCAGTACAAGGCGATCGCCGCCATGTGGCGCGCCGGCAGCCTGCGCGAAGGCGCCGCCAAGCTCGACAAGAACAGCGCATGGCGCCAGCTCGTCGACGACGGCCTTGCCGCTGAAGACCAGCACGCCAAGATGACCGACGCCCTGGAAGCCCACGACTGGCTGCATGGTTCGCTCGCCCGTTCGGAAGCTTCGATCAACTCGAAGCTGGCTGGCGGCCTGCCCTTCCTCGCCACCGTGGGTGCTACCGCTCCGTTCATCGGTCTGTTCGGTACCGTGGTCGGCATCTACCGCGCCCTGATCGCCATCGGTCTGGCCGGTTCGGCCTCGATCGACAAGGTTGCCGGCCCCGTCGGTGAATCGCTGATCATGACCGCGCTGGGTCTGCTCGTCGCCGTTCCCGCCGTGCTTGCCTACAACTGGCTCCAGGCGCGCAACAAGAAGATCGCCGAGATGCTCCAGGGCTTCTCGACCGACGTTCTGGCGAACATCACCTCGAAGGGCGCTGTGAAGCCCGCCGTTGGTCCGGCTCCTGCCGCTGCCAAGCCGGCTGCTGCTCCGGTCAAGAAGTAAGCTGTCACCTGCAAGACCGGTGGCGCCCTGTCGTCGGTCTTGTCCGCACAGAACGCGGGTCATGGCCGGGGCGGCCTTCCAGCCCAAACCCCGGCCCCTCCCGTGGCTTCAATCGGATAGGATGTAACCAATGGCAATGTCTGTAGGCGGCGCTGGCGGAGAAGAACGCCCGATGTCGGACATCAACACCACGCCGCTCGTGGACGTGATGCTGGTGCTGCTGATCATCTTCCTCATCGCGGTTCCGGTTGCGATCCAGACCATCGAGAAGCTCAAGGTTCCCGTTCTGGCCTCGGAAGAGAGCCAGGAAAAGGTGGAAAACCTGCTGCTCGCCGTCGTCACGACCGACGACGCTGGCCGTAGCCCCGGCCAACCCGGTTATGCCGGATCGAGCCGGACCGGCGAATGCCGCGTCTATTTCAACAACGTGACCCCGGTGGACAACAACGAGCTGTACAAGCAGGCTTTCGATCGCCTCGACGCGATCGTGAAGCGTGAAGGCGGCGCGGCCAACATGGACCCGGAAAAGATCCCTGAAGTGCACATCCGTGGCGACGTGAACGTCCCCTGGAAGTGCATCGCCGGTGCGATCTACAACGTGCAGACCGCGGGCTATCCCAAGGTCGGCTTCATCTCCACCCCGGTCGATCCGAACGGCTAAGCTGCTCGGCTCCCGATCAGGGCGCACACGCGAACAGGAGTAAATCCCATGGCAATGAGCGGCGGCAAGGACGATGGCTCGCCGATGATGGAAATGAACACGACGCCGTTGATCGACGTCATGCTCGTGCTCCTCATCATGTTCATCATCACCATCCCCGTGGCCACGCACTCGGTCAACGTGAACCTTCCGCAGGCGTCCCCGCCTACGAACAACCCGGTTGTTGACCCGGTGAAGAACAAGCTGATCCTCACCCAGGACAACCAGGTTCTCTGGAATGGTTCGCCGGTGACCGACGGCAATCTGGTTTCGCTGCTCCAGGCGACCAAGGCGATGAGCCCGGAACCGGAACTTCAGTTCCAGCCGGACGGTGCCTCGAGCTACGAGCGGGCCAACCAGCTGCTGAAGATCATCACCGAATCCAAGGTGACCAAGTTCGGCTTCGTCGGCAACGAGGGCTACGCCACCTTCGGGAAGGCGCAGTAAGAGCCGGTCTCCCGAACGCCACGTCGGGAAACAGAAACAGGGGGCGGAGCAATCCGCCCCTTTTTTCGTGCCTGTTTTGACGGCCACTTATCGACAGGCGGGGTTTCGTGGTACGGGCAGGCATGACCGCACGCATCGACCAGTTCCACGCCATCGCCGTCTCCACCCTGGCCCATCGTCTGGCCGGAGAAGGGCGCTCGATCATCCACATGGAATTCGGCCAGCCTTCGACCGGGGCCCCGGCAAAGGCGATCGAGAAAGCCCAGCATGTGCTGGCCACCGACCCGATGGGCTATTGGGAAAGCCAGGCGCTTAAGGCACGGATCGCCCGGTCCTATGCCGACAGTGACGGCCTGAGCGTCGAGCCTCAGCAGATCATACTTACCTGCGGGGCCTCGCCCGCGCTGGTCATGGCGCTGACCTTGCGGTTTGCTCCCGGTGCGCGCGTGGCGCTCGCCCGGCCCGGCTATGTCGCCTATCGCAATACGCTGCGCAGCCTGCACATGGAGCCGGTCGAGCTGGAATGCGGGCCCGACGAACGCTTCAACATCACCGCTGCCGCGCTCGCCGCGATGGAACCCGCGCCCGATGGCCTGATTCTGGCCAGCCCGGCCAATCCCACCGGCACCGTGATTCCGCCCGAGGAGATGGCCGCCATTGCGCAAGTGTGCCGCGCGCGCGGCATCCGCGTGATCAGCGACGAGATCTACCACGGCCTGACCTATGATGGCGCGCAGGCCCGCTCGACGCTGGCCTTCGATCCCGATGCGGTGATCATCAACAGCTTCTCGAAGTACTTCTCGATGGCGGGCTGGCGTCTGGGCTGGATGGTGGTTCCGCTCGATCAGGTCGATCAGGCGCGGGCGCGGATGGGCAACCTGACCCTTACACCGCCGGTGCTCAGCCAGCATGCGGGCCTCGTCGCCTTCGACTGCGGGGACGAACTCGAAGGGCATGTGAGGACATATGCCCGCAACCGGCAGATCCTGCTCGATGCGCTGCCCGAACTGGGCCTTGCGCGGATCGCGCCGCCTGATGGGGCGTTCTACATCTGGGCCGACATCGCCCACCTGACGGACGATTCGATGGCCTTCTGCCTGAAGCTGCTCGAAGATACCGGGATCGCCACGGCGCCGGGGATCGATTTCGATCCCGTCGAAGGGCATCACTTCTTCCGCATCAGTTTCGCGGTTTCCACGCCGCTGGTGGAAGAGGCGATTGCGCGGATGAAGCCGTGGTTCGCGGCGCGTCTGGCCGAGCGGGCGGTCGGGGCCTGAAGAAAGATCAATCCCGGAGGCCATCGCCCCCGGCCCCCCGGGAACTGATGCCGGTTGCCATGCCCAGCCTTGCCGATCGCGCGGCGGTAGCCAAAGATAATGGGGTGCAGGGGGCTTTGCCCCCTGCGTTATCCCTTGTTCTTGAAATCAGGATCAGTGCCCGGGAAAATCCATCAGGGCATCGACCGTGACGCCTGCTGCGCGCAGGCGGTCGGCGCCGGCGAGGTCGGGCAGGTCGATCACGAAGAACGCGTGGGTGACGATGGCGCCTGCGCTGCGCAGCAGTTCCGTTGCGGCAAGGGCGGTGCCGCCCGTGGCGATCAGGTCGTCGACGAGGGCGACGTGCTGGCCCGGCGTAATCGTGGTCGGGTCGATTTCGAGGCGGTCGGTGCCGTATTCGAGCTGATAGTCGACGCCGATGGTCGGCACCGGCAGCTTGCCGGGCTTGCGCACGGGGATGAAGCCGATGCCGGCGTGGGCCGCTGCCGCAGCGCCGAAGATGAAGCCGCGGGCTTCCATGCCGGCCAGCATCGTGGCGCCGCTGGCCTGTGCGCGGGTGGCCAGATGCCCGATGGCGGCAGTCAGGCTCGGGCCATGGCCGATCAGCGTGGTCACGTCACGGAACAGGATTCCCGGTGCGGGGAAATCGGGAACGGTGCGGACGAATTGCTTGAGGTCTTCCGGGGTCATGCAGCGCCTTTGGCCTGTGGATACGAAAAAGGCCACCGTTTCGGGTGGCCTTTCGCGTTTTTTGTCGGGTGCGGGTGCACCAGAGATAATTTCTTGCCCTCAGTGGACCTTGGCCCAGACGTTGCGCTTGGCAAGGTAGGCCAGCACGGTGGCGGCGAGCAGGAAGGCGAGGACAGCCCAGCCGGTCTGCTTGCGCTTTTCCATCTTGGGTTCGGCGGTCCAGGCCAGGAAGGCGGCGACGTCGGCGGACATCTGTTCCTTGGTGGCCTTGGTGCCGTCGCCATAAGTCACCTGGTCGTCGGCCAGCGGGGCGGGCATGGCGATGTTGAGGTTGGCGAAATAGGGATTGTAGAACAAGCCGTCGGGCGTCTTGGCGTCCGGGAACTTCTTGAGCAGCTCGGCGGGCTGGTCCTGATAGCCGGTCAGCAGCGAATAGACGTATTCGGGGCCTTCGTGGCGGGCCTTGGTGATCAGCGAGAGGTCGGGCGGGCTGCCGGTTCCGGCGTAGTAGACCATCGGGAAATGGTCGGCCGGGGTGTTGTCGCGCTCGCCGGTTTCACCGGTCTTGGGATCGAAGGTCTTGGCCTTGGTGGCCCAGTCCTTGGCGATGGCCTTCACTTCGGCTTCGGAATAGCCGAGCGCGGCCAGATCGCGGAAGGCGACGAAGTGGAGCGAGTGGCAGTTCGAGCAGACTTCCTTGTAGACCTGGAAGCCGCGCTGGAGCTGCGCCTTGTCGAACCGGCCGAAGGGGCCGTTGAACGAGAAACCGGGCTCCGGCTCGCGCGGGGCAAGGTGGAATTCCTTGACGGCGGTGGCCGGTTCGGGATCGCGCATGTTCTGGACCACGCCCACCCCGAACGACCAGAGCAGCGCGACGGCGAAGAAGAGGCCGACAAGGGGACCAAAAAGACGGACCATGGGGTTCTCTTTCCTGTGTGCGGTTCGCGCGGGGCTCAGGCGCCGGGGGCCGGGGCCGAAGCGGGAGCCGTCTGGTCATCTTCGCCCAGCACGGCCTGGGTGATCGAGAAGGGCAGCGGGAGCGGCTTCTCGACCGAGGCGACGATCGGCAGGATGACGAGGAAGTGGAGGAAATAGTATGTGGCGGCGATCTGCGAGATCAGCACATACTTGGTTTCCGCCGGCGAACCGCCGCAATAGCCGAGCACCAGCACGTCGATCACCAGAAGGTAGAAGAACGGGCGGAACAGCGGGCGATAGCGCCCCGAGCGCACCGGCGAGGTATCCAGCCAGGGCAGGAAGAACCACACGAGGATGGCGCTGAACATCGCCAGCACGCCCATCAGCTTGGCCGGGATGAACAGGAAGTCGGCGGTGAACGCGCGCAGGATCGCGTAGAACGGCCAGAAATACCATTCGGGCACGATGTGCGCGGGCGTGGAGAGCGGGTTGGCCTGGATGTAGTTGTCCGGGTGGCCGAGCGCGTTGGGCATGAAGAACAGCATGGCGCAGTAGAGGATCGCGAAGACCCCGAGGCCGAAGCCGTCCTTGGCGGTGTAGTAGGGGTGGAAGGGCACGGTGTCCGACTCGGTCTTCACCTCGACCCCGGTGGGGTTGGAGGAACCGGGGATGTGCAGCGCCCAGATATGCAGGATCACCACGCCCAGAATCACGAAGGGCAGCAGGAAGTGCAGGGAGAAGAAGCGGTTGAGCGAGGCGTTGTCCGGTGCGTAGCCGCCCAGCAGCCAGTGTTGCAGCGGTTCGCCCACGAAGGGGATCGCCGAGAACAGCCCGGTGATGACCTTGGCGCCCCAGAAGCTCATCTGGCCCCAGGGCAGCACGTAGCCCATGAAGGCGGTGGCCATCATCAGCAGGAAGATCGTCACGCCCAGAAGCCAGATCATCTCGCGCGGGGCCTTGTAGGACGAGAAATAGAACCCGCGGAAGATGTGGATATAGACCACCACGAAGAAGGCCGAGGCGCCGTTGGCGTGGGCATAGCGCAGCATCCAGCCCCAGTTCACGTCGCGCATGATGTGCTCGACGCTGTCGAAGGCGACGCCCGCATTGGCCGCATAGTGCATGGCCAGCACGACGCCGGTGACGATCTGGAGCATCAGGCAGACCCCGGCGAGCACGCCGAAGTTCCACCAGTAGTTGAGGTTGCGCGGCACCGGATAGCCCGCGCCGACCGCATTGTAGACGAAGCGGGGCAGCGGGAGCTTCTCGTCGAGCCACTGCATCAGCGGGTGGCTCGGCTTGTACGTTTTCGCCCAGGGAAAGCTCATGGTGTCTATCCTCAGCCGATCTTCACGACAGTGTCGGACGTGAATTCATAAGGGGGCACTTCCAGGTTCTTGGGGGCCGGACCCTTGCGGATGCGCGCGGCGGTATCATATGACGAGCCGTGGCACGGGCAGAAATAGCCGCCGAATTCGCCCTTCACCTCGCCCTCGCCCGCGCCCAGCGGCACGCAGCCCAGATGGGTGCACACGCCCATGGTGATCAGCCAGTTCGTCTTGCCCGGCTTGGTGCGCTCGGCCAGCGTCTGGGGATCGCGCAGCGAGGCCACGTCGACCTTGTTGGCCGCAGTGATTTCCTCGGGCGTGAGGTTGCGGATGAAGACCGGCTGCTTGCGGAAGACCGCCTTGATCGCCTGCCCTGCCGAAATCTGCGAAATGTCGATTTCGGTCGAGCTTTCGGCCAGCACGTCGGCCGAGGGCGCCATTTGCGAGACGAGCGGCACGAGCACGGCCACTCCACCCACACCGGCAAAGCTCACCGCCGCGATGTTGATGAAATCGCGCCGTCGCACACCGTTTTCGTCGGTCGCGGGCGAATCGGTGTCGCCTGCGGTCACGTCGCTCGCGTTCACGAATGCCTCATCCGCCATTGATAATCCCTGCCTGCTGCCGCCCCCGCCTGCAAAGGGCCGGGCACGATAAATCCCCCTCCTCGCGCGCGGCGGCATGGTGGGCCGCTTGCCTTGCGCGCCGGGTCGCCGTGTTTTGAACGTGCCTGACCCGATCCGTAACGAGGGTGATAGACTTAGTTACACGGCTTTGCCAACAGGCATTTTATCAGGGAAATTGCGCGGTTTTTGCGCTTTCTCAATGCATCCTGACGGGGCAGGGGCGGGATCAGGAAATCGTTTCGAAGCCCGCCGCTGCTGGCCAGTGGGGGGCCGAAACGGCCATCGCCTTGAAGAGATTTCCCATTTCCTCGGGAGCGACCAGTCGGGCGAGGGCGCGCGCGATGGTCTGGGCATGGTCGGGCGCGCTGCGGGCGAGCCCCTGGGCACGGGCCTCGATTCCCAGACGCTGGAGGAACGGCCCCTGGGGCACGATTCCCTCGACGCGCGCGCCAGCCTGCTGCGCCACGGGCACCAGCGCGGAAAAATCGACGAGCGCGGTCAGGTCTGCCTCGCCCGGCGTGGCGAAGGGATCGACCTTTTGATGGGCGCGCACGGCCTGAAGCGTGCTGCCGGTGTGGGGGGCATCATGGCCATAGTCGATCAGCAGGGCCGTGCCGCCCTGGGCGACCAGCCGCGCGGCGATCTCGGCGACGACGGCGCTGGCAGCCGGGCAGGTCTCGATGATGGCGCCTTCGGGCAGGTCGGCGCGGTCGGCGGGGACGGCAGCATCCATCGGGCGGTCGCCGGCCACGGGCAGCAGGCGGCCCTGTTGTGTCGAATATCCGGTGTCTCCCGGTTCTCCCGGCGCGCGTTCGGCTCCGGCTTCGGGTTGCCAGCCGACCATGCGCTCGCGCCAGCCGCCTTCCATTCGCACGATCTGGCGGACGGGCAGGGCATCGAGAAATTCATTGCCCACGATCAGCAGCGGGCAATCGCCGGGCAGGGTGGAAAAGTCGTCGTGCCAGCAGGCCTGCGGAAAACGCTGGCGCTGGAGCGCGCGCAGGGCCGGGCTGGTCTCGACGAAATGGACTTGCGGGACGAGGCCCTGACGCGCGGCGGCGCGCAGGGCATCCTGCGCCAGCGTGCCGCGTCCGGGCCCGGCCTCGACATAGGCGACAGGTTCGGGGCGGCCTGCCCTGATCCACACATCGGCCAGCCACAGGCCGATCATCTCGCCGAACATCTGGCTGATCTCGGGGGCGGTGATGAAGTCGCCGCCATGGCCGAGCGGATCGCGCGTGGTGTAGTAGCGCGCGTTGGATTCGGCCATGAAATGGGCCACGCTGATCGGGCCGGTGGCCTGGATCAGGCGGGCAAAGACTTCGATCAGCGGTTCGCTGGCCATCGGGGAATCAGTCTTCCGGATCGACAATGGGGGGCAGCGCCGTGGCGCCCAGCGGCGGGCGGACGAGCGCGCGCACCAGCAGCGCAAGGCCGATGGCCAGCATCGGCAGGGTCAGCCACTGGCCCATCGACAGGCCGGTGCGCAGGGCGAAGTCTTCCAGCTGGGCGTCGGGCTCGCGGTAGAACTCGACGATGAAGCGCGAGAGCGCATAGCCGGTGGCAAACGTGCCCATCAGCAGGCCCGGACGCCAGCGCGCACGGGTCTTCCAGAACAGCGTGATCAGCACCGTGGCCAGCAGCACCCCTTCGAGCAGGGCTTCATAAAGCTGGCTGGGGTGGCGCGGATTGGGGCCCGCGCCGGGGAAGACCATGGCCCAGGGCACGTCGGCCGTGGTCACCCGGCCCCACAGTTCGCCATTCATGAAATTGGCGCAGCGCCCGAAGAACAGCCCGATCGGCGCGCAAGGGGCGATATAGTCGCACACGCGGATGAAGCTGAGGCGGTTGCGCCAGCACACGAAGGCGATGGCGCAGACCGTGCCGATCAGCCCGCCGTGGAAGCTCATGCCGCCTTGCCAGAGCTTGATCATCTCGGACGGGTGCGTCCACAGCTCGGGTGCGTAGAACGTGGCATAGCCAAGCCGCCCGCCCAGGATGATGCCCAGCGTCGCATAGAAGAACAGGTCGTCGGCATGGCGCTGGGCCATCGGCGCGCCGGGCTGGCGGATCATCCGCGAGAGGTGCCAGTAGCCGACCAGAATGCCCGCCAGATAGGCCAGCGAATACCACCGCAGCGCGAAGAAGCCGAAATCCCAGGCAATGGGCGAGAGCCCCAGCTGGTCCCAGCGCAGCGGCATGTGCGAGGAGGCCGATGCCGTGGCTGCCGAGGCGGCGGAAAGAAGCGGGAGCAGGGAAACCGGAGAAAGGGGCAAGCGGGGCAGCTCCATGGGGTGGGGTTTGCGGGGCGCCTTCTGGCACAGCGGCCAAGCTGCTGGCAAATCCCAAAACGGGTGTTTCCAAAGCAGGCCTGAAATGGGGAACCGGAACGGGGCTGGCGGGTTGGTGCCTGCGTTGCCGAAGGCATGATGCACACTTGCCTGCGTTCATGCTTGTCGGGGAAACTTCGATGGCTACGGTGTTTTCCCTTAACCCGGCCTCGTCTATTGGATGATCATGACTCTTCCCCGGATTCCGCATCAGCGTGCCATTATCGACCGTCGCAGCCTGTCCGAGGCCGTCAGCCGTGCCGTGGCCGCCGCCGGGGGCGATCCGGCGCGGGCGCGCCCGGCGGTGCTCGACCATTTGCGGCAGGCGCTGGCCGAAGGGCGCGACGAGCTGTCGCGGCGGCTGCGGGGCAAGCCTTCGGCGGGCTATGAATGCGCGCAGGGGCAGGCCTTCCTCGTCGATCAGCTCGTGCGCGTGCTGTATGACTACGTGATCGGCCATGTCTATCGCGCCAGCAACCGCACCACCGGCGAGCGGATCGCGATTCTGGCCGTGGGCGGCTATGGCCGGGGCGAGATGGCGCCCCATTCGGATGTCGATATCGCCTTCGTCACCCCGATCAAGCCGACCTCGTGGTGCGAGCAGGTGATCGAGGCGATGCTCTATTTCCTGTGGGATCTGGGGCTCAAGGTCGGCCATTCGAGCCGCTCGCTCGACGAGACGGTGCGCCAGGCCAAGAGCGACCTGACGATCCGCACCGCGCTGCTCGAAGGGCGCTATGTCTGGGGCGACCGCGAGCTTTACGAGGAATGCGCGCGCCGGTTCTGGTCGGAAGTGGCGGCAGGCACCGAGCGCCAGTTCGTCGCCGAGAAGCTGGCCGAGCGCAACGAGCGGCACAAGCGTCTGGGCGACAGCCGCTATGTCGTCGAACCCAACGTCAAGGAGGGCAAGGGCGGCCTGCGCGACCTGCACACACTCTACTGGATCGGCAAATATGTCCACAAGGTGCGCGATCCGTCCGAACTGGTCGACGTGGGACTGCTCACGGCGGCCGAATATCGCGCGTTCCACCGGGCAGAGAACTTCTTCTGGGCGGTGCGCTGCCACCTCCACATGATCACCCGCCGCGCCGAAGATCGCCTGACATTCGACCTTCAGCGCGAAGTGGCCTCGCGCATGGCCTTTGCCGACCGTCCGGGCAAAAGCTCGGTCGAGCGGTTCATGCAGTTCTTCTTCCTCCAGGCCAATCAGGTCGGCTCGCTGACCGGCGTGTTCATGGCCCAGCTCGACGAGCAGTTCGCCCGCACCAAGCCGGGCCTGCTGGCCTCGCTGCGCCAGCGCCGCAAGCGCAAGGTCGGCGGGTTTCCGGTCGTGGCCGACAAGGTCTCGGTGCCCAGCGACGATTTCTTTGCCGAAGACCCGGTGCGTCTGATCGAGATCTTCGTCGTGGCCGACAAGCACGGGATGGAAATCCACCCCGAGGCCATGCGTCAGGCCCGGCGCGACGCCGGGCTGATCGACGGCGCCGTGCGCAAGGATCCGCGCGCCAATGCGCTGTTCCTCGAAGTGCTGACCAGCCGCCACGATCCCGAGACGGTGCTGCGCTGGATGAGCGAGGCGGGTGTGTTCGGGCGGTTCATTCCCGATTTCGGGCGCGTCGTGGCGCAGATGCAGTTCGACATGTACCATCACTACACCGTCGACGAGCACACCATCCGCGCCATCGGCCTGCTCGCCCGCATCGAGAAGGGCGAGGAGCGCGAGCCGCACCCGCTGGCCAGCGATGTCGTGCGCAAGGTCGCCTCGCGCCGGGTGCTCTATGTCGCCACCCTGCTCCACGATATCGCCAAGGGGCGGCGCGGCGACCATTCGATTCTGGGCGCCGAAGTGGCGCGCAAGCTTTGCCCGCGTCTGGGCCTCTCGACGACGGAGACCGAGCTGGTTTCGTGGCTGGTGCGCTGGCACCTGCTGATGAGCGCGACCGCCTTCAAGCGCGATCTGGCCGACTACAAGACCATCGCCGACTTTGCCGCCCAGGTGCAGAGCGCGGAACGCCTGCGCCTGCTGCTGATCCTGACCATCGTCGACATTCGCGCGGTGGGGCCGGGCATCTGGAATTCGTGGAAGCGCCAGTTGCTGGGCGATCTCTTCATCCAGACCGAGGAAATGCTGCGTCTGGGCTACAAGCAGCATGGCCGTCCCGAGCGCATCGCCGCCAAGAAGAAGGCCGTGGCCGACCTGCTTCAGGAGCGCGCCGCGCTGATCGGCACGGTCGGGCGCCAGTTGGGCGATGCCTACTGGATTGCCGAGCCCGAGGACATCATCACGCTCAACCTCCAGCAGATGGACAGCGCGCTGGGCGAGCCGCTCTCGGTCGAGGCGCAATACTATCCCAAGCGCGGGGCCACGCTCGTCACCGTGCTGGCCGCTGACCATGCAGGCCTGTTCTACCGCATCGCCGGGGCGATCCATCTGGCCGGTGGCAGCATCATCGACGCGCGTATCCACACCACCCGCAACGGGCTGGCCGTTGACAATTTCCTCGTGCAAGACCCGCTGGGCCGCCCGCTCAACGAGGAGCGCCACCTTCAGCGCCTCAAGACCGGCATCGCCGATGCGCTGTCCAACCGCGTCAAGCTGATGCCCCAGCTCGCCGCGCGTCCGCTGGCCCGCCCGCGTGCGGAGGCTTTCGATGTGCAGCCGATCGTGATCTACGACAACAAGGCCTCGAACCGGTTCACGGTCGTCGAGGTCGGCGCGCGCGACCGGCCCGCGCTGCTCGCGCGGCTGGCCCATGTCCTGTTCGATTCGCGGCTGGTGATCCATTCGGCGCATATCGCCACGTTTGGCGAGCGCGCGGTCGATACCTTCTACGTCACCGACATCCTCGGCCAGAAGGTTACCGGCGAGGCACGCTTGCGCAATCTCGAACGCCGCCTGCTGGATGCTGCCGAGGATCACGGCCCCAATGCCGCGTCCGCCCCGGTCCCGAGCGCGACGGAAGCGGCCTGATATGGCGGAGGGCCCCCTCGTGAACCCGCGCGCGCCGCAATATCTGGCCGGACGGCTCCTGCTGGCGATGCCGGGCATGATGGACCAGCGTTTCGACCGTGCGGTGATCGCGATGTGCATTCACGACGATCAGGGCGCGTTCGGCATCGGCATCGGCGAGGAGCGCGCGGGAATCTCGTTCCACAGTCTGCTCGAAGATGTCGGCATCGATCCGGGTCTGACCCCCGATGTGCCGGTGCTGCATGGCGGCCCGGTCGAGACCGGGCGGGGTTTTGTTCTCCATTCGCCCGACTGGGGCAGCGAGGGCTCGATCCAGGTCGATCCGCTTTGCACGCTTTCGGCCTCGCTCGATGTCCTGCGCGCGATTGCCGAAGGACGCGGGCCTTCGCGCTGGCTGATTGCGCTCGGCTATGCCGGGTGGGGGCCGGGCCAGCTTGAGGAAGAACTCCACCACCACGGCTGGCACGCCACCGACGGCAGCGCGGCCATCCTGTTCGACACCCCGCGCGGAAACCGCTGGTCCGCCACCTGGCGCGCCGCAGGTGTCGACCCCGCCCATTTGGCCACCGACACCGGCCACGCCTAACCGGGGCATCTGGCGTGCGTATCTTGCGGATGAGTGGGAGAGCAGGTCCTGCTTTCAGGTTCGCCTTCTCTCCCGCACCTGCCCGTCTTCCATCGGGCCAGTCTGCACCGCTCAGTTCCGCTTGCCCATGGCTACCCCGGCAAAGTGGGAGGTGTCGGCATCAGTGTCGAGCCGGAAGACAACCCCGTATTCCTGCGCGGAAAGGCCGTTGAACTGCCCGGCAGCGATGTTGTCGGCGCGGCTGCTTGCGGTATTCCTCAGGACGATGTCGCTGCGGTCGCACACAGGGTTGCAGGGCGTGGCCCCTATCGTGCCGGCATAGGTCTGTTCGGCCAAGGCGCGCGCCTTGCCGGTGGTCATGTCGGTTGCCGCCATGGCCAGGGTCAGCGCCAGGCTTCCTGTATCGAAGTTCGCCTTGAGCGTGCTGCTGCCCGCAAGGCTGGCGTCATGTCCGCTCGTGCCATCATGGCCGCTGCCATAGGCGACCCCGTTGTATGTCGCCGTGCCGGTGGTTGGCACACCACTGCCGGGGGTTCGCGTGCCAAACATGATATATTGATGGGCTTGGCCGACGATAAACGGTTGGGTGTCGTTCCGCGTGAGATCGGCAAAGCTGGTATAGGTCAACGCGATGTCGGGATTGCCTGCGCCCGTGCGGAGCACGCGCGTGGTATACTCGGCGCCCTTGTAGACATCGAAGGCCGCCGTGCTCTGGCTGGGGGACCGATCAGTGGCCAGGACGGTCAGGAACGAGGGCCAATAGGAGCGGACGACCGAATTGGGACTCGTATTAATCGTGTAGGTGCCGGTGGCCGGGTCATAGCGGAACAGAGAAACGTATGACGGGCTGGCGCCGTAACTCGTGTTTTCCTGACTCTTGATGTACTCGACACTTCGCCCCTGCAGGTCGGTCGTCTGGGTCAGCGCCGCCAGGCCTTGCACCAGGCCGGTCACATCCACCGGCGATGATGCCGTCATGACCCCCAGCAGTTGTCCCCCGGTCTTGTCGCCAGCCTTGATGGTGGTCGCCAGTTCGGTGTTCTTGGCGCCAAAGAAGCTGCCGTCGAATGTGCCGTCATAGGCAAGCGCACCTCGGGTCGAAAATTGCCCGTTTATCTTTGCGCTTCCGGCAGCCAGCGTGGCTGTGCCGGTCCAGGTGCCTTGCCTGGAGCCGCTCGCGGTAAAGTCGCCGGGCGCACCGTTGACGAAATCGTGGGCGGCATAGGTTCCCGAGGCGGTCAACGTGCCACTCTTGAAATCGACTGTCAGATCGCCGGTGCCCCCTGCGGTCTGCGGTTTTGCGCCAAGAGGCAGGGCAATCGCCGAAAGCCGGGCACTGTAGCGGGCCGCTCCGGTGGCAGGCATGGCGCTGGCAGGAGTCGCGATGCCGTAGAGCAGTGCGTCGACTTGCGCACTCGCCCCCGTCCGCTGCCACATCAGGCTGGCCATGTTGGAACTTGGCATTCCGATTTCGCCGTAGATCGGGGGGGACATCACCATCAGTCCGGTCGTGATCGTGGTGCCGTCGGCCCTGAAGAAGGTGCGCTGAAGGGACGAATGGGTGTAGACCGATGCCAGTGCAGGCGATGCAGCAAGCTGCTCGACCATGCTGTTTGCATTCAGGCTCGCAGCCAGCCCTGTCGACTGGACCGCGAAAAAGCCACTTCCCTCGATACTGGACGGTGTGGGGGCCGTCGCATCCCGCGCGCCGAAAAAGGCCCCTGTGGTGACGTCACCCGGGCTGGCGCGGTAGAACGTGGCGCCGATTTCTGCTGCATTGGGGCCGTAGAAGTGGCCGTCGAGACCATTGTCCTTGGTATTTGACGACAGGCCCAGGTTGCCGCTGAAGGCGCTGGAGCCGCTCTTGATCATGGCGGTGCCGGTAAGGGTGTCGCTGAAGTCGGTCTGGCCGGTTTGCACGTTCATCTGTCCGTAGGGGATGCGGACAATCAGTGCGCCACTGGTGAAATCGACCTGGACCTGGCCCGTTCCCCCCAGACCCAGGATCGTCTGGCCTGTGGCCCTGACCCCGACCAGACTGACTGCGAACCGGACGTTGCCACTCGTGGGCATTGTTGCGGCGGCCGTCTGGGCGCCATAGGTAAAGCTCTCGACGCTGGCATTGATCCGGTTGCTGCCCTGGTTGACGCGCTGCCAGTATCCGGCGCCGACATAGCGGGTCTGGCCACTGCCAGTGCCAGGTTTTGTCAGGGTCAGGTAGCTCGACGTGCTGCCCTCGACGACCTTGTAGGTCGTGATCAAGGCACTGGATTGTGTCTGGTCGAGCGTGGAAGGGGCGAAGGTCTGGCTGAGCGACCCATCCCGCACGCTATAGGCCTTGCTGGCGGCGTCATAGGCGAAGGTGAGGGCGCCCTTGGCCGCGGCGAACGTACCCACTCCTGAGTTCGCGGCATAGCTGGCCGTGGCAAGGGTGGAATCATTGGCAAAGGATTCGGACACCATCGAGCCGATCAGGCTGGCATTGCTTCCCGTGGGCGGTGGTGCGGGCGTGCTGTTCACCCCGCCTCCACTGCCGTCTCCGCCGCCACAGGCCGCAAGTGCCAGAACGGAAACAAGCGAAGCGTGAAAACGCAAACGGCGGATCTTCGTCATGGCAGGGGTCCCTCCGGGCCAATCGCGACAATACAGGATGGTCAAAAGGCCGCCGTGATGCCGATTTCGGCAGCCAGGCGGCGGTAATCGTAAATTTCCACGCTTGAACGGTTGCGTTCCCAGCGTAGCCGGGTGAGCGGGGCCAGGCCTTTCCATTGCAGTGCACGCCAGGTCGTGCTCGCCGAAATGGCCACGCGCTCGTCGGCGCGACGGTGGCGATAGAGAAACAGCCGGTCATCGGCCTCGAGACGGCTGTAACTGGCGCTGATGACGGCCGTGGTCCGCCCGATCTCGCGGAAAGCATAGGCCGACATTCCGGCCGTCACATCAGACCAGCCCGCATCCCGCGCTTTGTTGCGGTTGGCAAACACCTGAAACCCGCCACCAAACCGCGAGGAAAACGCCCGGTCGAGCCCACCCGACAACGAATAGACATCCCCCGTCTGAAGCGCATTGCGGTGGTTGGCCGTATGGGTGATTCCCCCCTCGACGTGTCCTTGCGTGGTCTTGCCCATCGGGTGCAGAAAATTGACCGTACCGCCCAGCGACGTGCTGTAGGGCGCAAGACCATACCAGCGCCACGTCGGTCCGAACCCGAAGGTCAGCCGGTCAGACCCCAGCGCATATTCCGGCCCGGCCAGCAACCCGAGCAGCACGTCGTCGAATTGCGTGTCCCGATAGAGATCGCCCGAGGCACTCAGGCGCACCAGCAATGTGGCATTTCGGTCGATCGGCGCGCGCATATAGGCCTGTCCCCGCACCGCAAGGCCCAGTCCCGAACGCGCACGGGCATTCTCGTCGAGCGCGAAATCCCCGATGACCGTTCCC